>JANXSH010000239.1 GCA_025356615.1 Planctomycetia bacterium
CCTGTCGGCGCGATCGATTAGGTTGCATGAGTCGATCTCCTTTGGCTTTCATGGATCGAGGGGGGACAGGTTGTCACGCGCCTGGAGATTGTTCGTCGGGATGAAGGTTACAAAATCCACCCCATACATCATGTCCCCACCGGCAGAGAGAATGCCCGGCGTCAGAGGAACCCCACCCGCAGTTCTAGTAAAGAGCAACGGGCCAGCCGGTTGAGTGACGGCTGGATTGACGGTATCGGGTCGCGCTGCGAAGGCATCGACGCAGCCCCAGGCACGCTGACTGTTGCCGAGGATGAGTTGCTGCGCGCCGGTTGTTCCGAGAGACTCCGGCGTGAGGCCACTGTTGCTCGGGCCGCGCTCCAGAGCCATCATGAGGCAGACGGCCATCTGCACCTCGGGAGCCGTCGTGTCCGTTGCCACATTCGCAGCAGTGATGCCAAAACTGTTGAGGTGCGCCACATAGCTGGAATACCCAGAAAGACCTCCACCGGGCGTGAAGACCTCTTGGAACGAGGTCGGGAATGCCTGAGCTAGCTTGAAAGAGACGTAGTTGGCGCGAGCGCGAGGATCCGACAAGGGGAATCCCAAGATGGCAGTCGCAGGAATCGTCTCTCTCGATGCCTTGTCGAGGACCGCCTTCCATTGGTTATCCAATGTGATCTTGAGACTCTTGAGCTGGCTCCGCGTCGCCGTCCGAGGACCCGTATCGCGGAACTTCATGATCGCGCCCGTGGTCAGCGTGATCAGCAAGACGATGATGCTGATGACGACGAGCAACTCGACGATCGTGAAGCCGAATCGCTTTCTCTTCGAGGCAGGCATCGAAATCATGATCGTTCTCCGTTGTCAGTTTTGGGGCGAGCCTAAAACCGATTGGCTGAAGTTGGATTGGTTGTCGCGCGTGGCGAGATCCCTGGCCCCAATTGCCGGATCATAGACGGAACTGCTGAACGTGGGGGGCGAACCACCACCAACACCGAACAGGCCGTCCGCCCCAGCCGAGATGATCTGGAAGCCGTTGGGGTTGATGTACCTGCTAGGAGCCTCGATGTAGGGCCAGAGGCCGAGGGACGGACAATCGCTAGTCACCGGCGGGGTCGGGGCGGTGTAGTAGGGGTTGTAGTTATTCGGTGCGGTCGTCGAGCTGAAGTAGGCAAACGGCTTGGCGGACGGGTCGGACCGATCATTGTAGGGGTCGAGGTAGACGAAGAATGCGTTGGTGCCGAAGGATCTGCCAGGCGCGTTTCCCGCCACCAGCCGCGACGACTTGAACTCGAAGAACGGCCCGATACGATCGCTACTCGCGGCCAATGGCAATGTTGGATTCTTTGGATCTGTCGAGAAACCAACACACTTGCCATTCTCGACCATGCCGCCGAGATAGAAGACGAGGCACTGCTGGCCTTCCAGCGCGAAGGGGGGGGCCGCGTTGTTCGTCACCCCGTCCCAAGCGACGAATGTGCCATACTCGAGGAACCTTCGTCCGAACATCTTACGGAGTGTCTCCGCTGATCGCCTCGAAAGATCCGAAGTGTCGGTCTTGTATTTGGATAGGTCGTTGTACAACAGCAGTCGGCTCGGCAGCACCGGAGTGTTGCCGTATTGCTTCATGGCGACTTTGAAGGCATCCTGCAACTTCATGATGTCGTGGGATGTCTCGGTCCGCTTCACGGTGCTGAAGACTTTCATGACGGCGGAGGACAGGAGACCTACCAGGATGGCGATGATGGCAATGACGACCAGCAGTTCGATCAGCGTGAACGCCGACCGGGCCGGGAGACGGGAGCGTTTGTGCAACATGGTTCGTGGTCCTCGAGGATGTTCCGGGTCGGGCCGGCGGTTTCCTGTCGAATGAAGCGAGTCTCAGGCGGACCCCACCCCCCAACCCCCTCCCCTAAAAGGGAGGGGGAGCAGGAGGCATATCGGATGGTGGGAAGTCCCCTCTGATCCGGTATTGCTCCCCCTCCCTTTTAGGGGAGGGGGTTGGGGGGTGGGGTCCGCCGCTGTAAGACCTCACCCCTACCGTTTGATTTACTTACTAAGCCCTTCGAGCAGCTTGATGAGCGGCAGGAACAGGGCGATGACGATCGAGCCGATGACGAGTCCGAGGAACACGATCATGAGCGGCTCGAGCAAACTGATGAGGCTCTCGACGACGATGCTGACTTCCTCGTCGTACACGTCGGCGATCTTCTCGAGCATCGAGTCGAGGTCGCCGGTCTCCTCGCCGACATCGACCATGTTGACGACCATGTCGTCCACCATGCGACTCTCCCGCAGGGGCTGGGCGATCGTGTCGCCCTCGCGGATCGAGTCGTAGACGCGCTGGTACATGCGCTCGAAGACGGCGTTGTTGCACGTCTCCCGGACGATCGACAACGCCTCGAGGATCGGCACGCCGGACGCGACCAGGGTGCCGAGCGTGCGCGTCGTCCGCGCGACGATCGTCTTCTCGATCAGCGTGCCGATGACCGGGATCCACAGGTACATGCGGTCCATCGCGTAGTTGCCCGTCTTCGACAGGCGTATCAGCTTGATGAGCAAGTAGATGCCGAGCGGGAACAGCGGGAGGACGTACCAGTATTGGCCGAACCAGTTGGAGACGGCCATCAGGATGCGCGTCATCTCCGGGAGCTGCATGCCGAAGTCCTTGAAGATCTTCTCGAACTTCGGGATGATGTACAGCATGATGAACGTCAAGATGGAGCAGGCCACCAGGATGACGACCACCGGGTAGACCATGGCGCCCGTGATCTTGCGCTTCAGGGTCTGGGCCTTCTCCTTGAAGTCGGCGAGGCGTTTGAGGATGATCTCGAGCGCGCCGCCGGCCTCGCCCGCCTTGACCATGTTGACGTAGAGTCGGTCGAAGCAGCGCGGGTGCTTGCCGAACGCCTCGGAGAGCGTGCTACCCGACTCGACATCATCGACGACATCGATCAGGGCGTTCTTGAGCGCCCCCGGCTTCATCTGCCCCTCGAGGATGCGTAGGCTCCGCAACACCGGCAAGCCAGCGTCTTGCAGGGTCGAGAACTGGCGCGTGAACGTGCAGAGCTTCTTGCTCGACACACCTCCGATGACGAAGGTCTGGCCCTTCTTCCGCTTCCCGCTCTTCTTGCCCTTGCCCTTGCCCTTGCCGGACTGCACCTCCGCGATCTTCGTGACGAAGTAGCCCATCTGGCGGATCTTCTGCTGGGCCTCATCTTCGCTCGTCGCGTCGATGGAGTCCTTCACTTCCCCGCCGCTGGTGTCCATCGCTTCGTATTTGAACGTCGGCATCGTCGTAATCCCCTGTTGCCCCTCTTGGATCGTCCCCGGCCTAGGACCAGGGCGTTGACACGCCCCGCTCGCCCACTTCAACTGAAAACTGAAAACTGAACACTGAAAACTGACCCATCACTCATCTTCCAACACCGTCTCCCGAACGACCTCCTCGATCGAAGTGTGCCCCGCGAAGAGTGCGTTGAGGCCCGACTCGCGGAGGGTGAACATGCCCTGATTGCGGCACGCCTGCCTCAGCACGTCCGTCGAGGCCCCCGACGAGATCAGGTCGCGGATGTCGTCGTCCACGACGAGCAGCTCGAACAGGCCCATTCGGCCGCGATGGCCCGTGCTGTTGCACCGGTCGCAGCCCCGGCCGTAGTAGAACTTCTTGCCGCGACACTGGTCCGGCGTGAGGTTCAGCTCCATGAGCATCTCGGCGGACGGCTCGAACTCGGTGCGGCAGTCCTCGCAGATCTTGCGGACGAGGCGCTGGGCGAGGATCGCCTCGAGCGTCGCCGTGATGAGGAACGGCTCGAGGCCCATGTCTCGCATGCGCGAGATCGTGCTGGGGGCGTCGTTCGTGTGCAGCGTGCTGAACACGATGTGCCCCGTGAGGGCGGCCTGGACGGCGATCTGGGCCGTCTCGAGGTCGCGGATCTCGCCGACGAGGATCTTGTCGGGATCCTGCCGCAGGATGGCCCGGAGTGCCAAGGCGAACGTCATGCCGATGTCGTGGTTGATCGGGCACTGGATGATGCCGTCGATGTCGTATTCGACCGGGTCCTCGGTCGTGATGATCTTGTCCGTGATGATGTTCAGCTCACTCAGCGCCGAATACAGCGTCGTCGTCTTGCCCGAGCCGGTCGGCCCCGTGACGAGGATGATGCCGTTGGGCTTGGCGATGATCTCGCGGAACTTGGCGAGGATCGGGCCGTTCATGCCGACCTTGTTCAGGTCGAGCGAGACGACCGTGCGGTCGAGGATTCGGACGACGACGCTCTCGCCGAACATCGTCGGCAGGATGCTGACGCGGAGGTCGATCGGGTTGCCGCCGACGTTCAGTTCGATGCGGCCGTCCTGCGGCATGCGGCGCTCGGCGATGTCGAGGTTCGCCATGACCTTGATGCGGCTCGAGATGGCGTTGGCGAGGTGGCGCGGCGGGGGCACCATCTCGTAGAGGACGCCGTCGGCCCGCATGCGGATCTTGTATTCGTCCTCGAACGGCTCGAAGTGGATGTCCGACGCCTTGTCGCGGATGCCGAGGAGGAAGACCATGTTGATGAGCTTGCGGACGGGGGCCTCGTTGGCCATTTCGTCCATCGACGACAGGTCGATGCTCGTCTCGCCCTTCCGAGCCTGTAGGCCGGGGTCCTTCTCGATCATCTGGATGACATCGAGAATGCTCTCTTCCTTGCCCTTATAGATGCGGGCGAGCAACTCGGACAGGGCCGCAGGGGAGGCGAGTTGGGCGACGACCTCGTTGAGGCTGAGCAGGTTGCGCAGGTCATCGACGACGGCCATGCTGGCGGGGTCGCCGATGATGATCGTCAGCACCTTGTCCTTGAGGCTGACGGGCACGATCTTGTAGACGCTGGCCATCGTCTCCGGGACGAGTTGCAGCACCTCCGGGGTCGGCCTGATCTCGGCGACGTTGGCGACCTTGAGGTTGTTCTGGTCGGCGAGCGCCTGCATCAACTGGTCTTCGTTGATGAGGCCGCGCCGGACGGCCGTCTGGCCGGTAAGTTCGGCCGACGCCTTGGTCTCCTCCATGATCTCCCAGAGCTGATCCTCATCGACGAAGCCCAGATCGATCAGGACCTGGCCGATCTTGCGACGGCCACCGGACTCGCGCGACTTGGCGGCGGGCTTCTTCGGCACTGCGGGCTTACCACCCGCCGCCGCCTGGGGGGGCTTGGCCCCCGGCTGAGTCGGGGTAGGCGGCTTCGCGCCGGGCGGCGCGGGCTTGGCCGGAGGCTGACCGGGGGCGACGGGCTTGCCCTGGGGAGGCGTGCTGGGCTTGGGAACCTGTCCGGGAATAGCAGGCTTGGGAGCCTGTCCGGGGACTGCGGGACGTTGCGTCGGGACGCCGCCGGCGGGAGGCGCGGGCCGCACGGGAACGACAGGCCGGGGCGCACCCGCCTGGCCGGCCGGGGGCTGCGCGGGGCGCTGCGGCACTCCCTGAGGCACGCCTGGCGGCGTGACGGGTTTCTTCGGAGGGTCGTTCGGCGTGGACATGGGAAATCTTCTCGTCGAGAATGCCGGAATCGGGTGACTCTACTGCCGCTCTTACCGCTTGATGTTGGTTCCCTTGCGACGCGGTCGGTCGTCGTCGTCGTCGTCATCCTCCACGTCGTCTTCATCATCCTCGTAGTCGTCGGTGCCGTCGTCGATGCCCTTCTCGAACATCGCCATGCGGGCCGCGAGTTCGGCGGGCTTGTTGCACTTCGACAGGGCCTCTTCCTTGTCCACCAACTTCTCGCGCCACAGCTTGAAGAGGTTCTCGTCGAGCAGGAACATGCCTTCCTTGCGCCCGGTCTGGATGCTCGAGTCGATGCGGTATGTCTTGTTCTCGCGGATCAGGTTCTGGATGGCGGGCGTCACGACCATCATCTCGTAGGCCGCGATCAGCCCCTCCGGCTTCTTGGGCAGGAGGCACTGGGACAGCACACCCAGGAGGGCCGTCGAGAGCTGCGTGCGGATCTGGTCTTGGGCCTCCTGTGGGAACACGTCGATGATGCGGTTGATCGTGCTGGACGCCCCGTTGGTGTGCAGGGTGCCGAACACGACGTGGCCGGTCTCCGCCGCCTCGATGGCGGCATGGATCGTCTCGAGGTCACGCATTTCGCCGACGAGGATGATGTCGGGGTCCATGCGGAGCGCCCGGCGGATGCCTTCCTTGAAGCTGGGGACATCGACGCCAATCT
>JANXSH010000273.1 GCA_025356615.1 Planctomycetia bacterium
CTTCGAACCAGGCCAAAAATTCCGCCATTCTCTCTGCATTCTGCATATCACACCAGTTCGACGCCCGCTTCGCCTTCGCGGACTTCGCCGATGACGTGCGCCGGATAGCCCTCTTCGTTCAGCTGGCGCAGGACGCTGTCGGCGTAGTAGGGGCTGACGATGAAGACGAAGCCGATGCCCATGTTGAAGACGCGGTACATCTCGGCCTCCTCGACGTTGCCGAGGCGCTGGATCCACGGGAAGACCGGCGGCATGGGCCAGCTGCCCTTGTGGAGGACGACGCGCCGGCCGGCGGGGAGGACGCGCGGGATGTTGCCCTCCAGCCCTTCGCCGGTGATGTGAGCCAGGCCGCGAACGACCGTTCGTTTGACGGGGTAGTTGCGCAGGACGCTCGACAGGGCGCGGACGTAGATCCTTGTCGGCTCCAGCAGGGCCGCCCCGACCGTCGTGTTCAGCTCAGGGACGTGCGTCGAGATGTCGAGTTTCGCGTGGTCGAAGACGACCTTGCGCGCCAGGCTGTAGCCGTTGCTGTGCAGGCCCGTGGAAGAGAGGCCGATGACGACATCGCCGACGCGGACGTGCTTGCCGTCGATGATGTGGTCGCGCTCGACGACGCCGACGCAGAAGCCGGCCATGTCGAAGTCGCCCGGCGCGTAGAAGTCCGGCAGGATGGCCGTCTCCCCGCCCACGAGCGAACACTCAGCATCGATGCAACCGTCGCTGATGCCCTTGACGAGTTGCTGGGTGAGGGCGGGGTCGTCCTTGGGCATGGCGAGGTAGTCGAGGAAGATGAGCGGCTCGCCGCCGGTGCAGAGGCAGTCGTTGACGCTCATCGCCACGAGGTCGATGCCGACCGTGTCGTACTTGCCGACCATCGCGGCGATCTTGAGTTTCGTCCCGACGCCGTCGGTGCTGGAGACGAGGACCGGGTGGCGGTAGTTGCGGGCGAACAGGCGCGTGTTGAAGTCGAGGCTGAACAGACTCGCGAACCCGCCGAACCCGTCGAGGACGCGCGGGGAGTGCGTGCGTCGGGCGAGCGGCGCGATGGCCTCGATGCTCTGCTCGTAGACATCGAGGTCTAGCCCGGCGTCGCGGTAGGTCATCTTCTTCGGTGGCGATGCGTCCATGAAAGACATCCCCGGCGGCGACGAACGAGACGGCAGGAGAGCATCTTATGGCCCGATGCCGGGTCTCGTCCACTGCCGTTCACGCCGCCCAGTGGTGCATACGGGCGCTGGGGATCGGCTGTTCGAGCAGCGACCAGAGGTCGAGGCCGACGGAGGTCAGCAGCGGCGAGAGGCAGCTGGCGAGCAGGTCGAGCCGTGAGACATCGCGCCAGACGAGTTGAGTGCGGTCCCAGAGGATCTGCACCCGATAGGCGTCCGAGCCATTGCGGCGAACGAGCAGGCCGAATCGGCGCGGCGCTCCGCCCATGATCGAGAACCCGTCAGGCAGTTCCCACAGGCGCTCGACGTTCGCCCCCCCATCGGTCCAGTCGAGGACTAGAACGGGGGAGTGGATGTCGAACGCTTCGTCGATCACCTTGCGAACGATCTGGGCCGGCGGCAGCGTCCTAGACATGGCCATCTCTCCTTCGTGGGAGGTACGGAATGAGAGAACGGCTATGCCCGGATCGGCGTTCGGTGTCAAGACGATATCACGCACCAGGTTCGTCAACGCCCCTGGGACCGCCAACCTCCTGATTGGCGGTCGCCAACCCGCCAAGACAAGAATTTTTGTCGTCTCCCCCGGTCCGCTGTCGCTATCCAGTCATCGTGGCGGACAGTCGCCGCCTTCGAACCGAGGATCGCCTCCTTTTTGTGGGAGAAATCTCATGAGTTTCAAAACCAGATACCTGCTCGGTGTAGCCGCCCTCACCTGCGTACTCACCTTCCTTGCCGCCTCTCATGGCTGGCGTGCGAAGATGGCAAAGTCGCGGGAGCAGGCTCAACCGACCTATTCCTTCCAACTTCAGGACACTACCGGAAAGACCGTGTCACTGGAGGATTTCCGCCACGAACAGGCGACCGTCTTGGTGTTCATCGGGACGGAGTGCCCTCTCGTCAACCTCTACATCCTCCGGCTGGCCGAATTGCAACGCGATTTCGCGCCGCGCGGCGTCCAGATCCTCGCCATCAACAGCAACCCGCAGGACACGCCGGAGGACATTGCCAGACACGCCCAGGACCGCAAACTCCCCTTTCCCGTGCTGATCGACCCCGGCCAGAAGGTGGCCGATCTCTTCGGGGCGAAGCGAACTCCCGAAGTGGTCGTGCTCGATGGCGCGGGCGCTGTTCGTTACCGCGGCCGCATCGACGACCGTTACAGTGTGGGTGGCGACCGCGGAACACCCACCCGGCATGACCTGGTGGAAGCGCTCGAGGAGATCCTGGCGAACCGCCCCGTCCGTGTGCGCAGCACACCCGTGACAGGATGTCTCATTCCCCGTCGCGAGCCGGCGCGTCCAGTCGAACAGGCCACCTACGCCAGGGACATCGCTCCGCTCCTGCAGAAGCACTGCCAGGACTGTCATCGTCCCGGTCAAGTCGCGCCGTTCTCGCTGTTGAACTACGAACAGGCGCGGGACTGGTCGGCGACGATCGGCGAGGTGGTTCGCGCTGGCCGGATGCCCCCCTGGCACGCCGACCCACGTCATGGGAAGTTCGCGAATGACCGGAGCTTGCCGGAGGCCGAGCGTGCCCTCCTCCTGACATGGATCGAACAGGGCTGCCCGAAGGGCGACGACCGCGACCTTCCGGCCCCCCGCAAATTTACCGAGGGTTGGGGCATCGGCACACCCGACCGGATCCTGGCGATGAAGACGGCCTTCACGGTTCCCGCTCAGGCTCCCAAAGGCGGCATTCCCTACCAACGCTTCGTCCTGGCGGAGAGCTTCGAGCGCGATGTCTGGGTACGAGCGGTCGAGGCCCGGCCCGGCAACCGGGCTGTGGTTCACCACATGCTGCTCTTCATCGGCGACCCCCCGAGCAGAACCCGCCCCTTCGAGACAGGCGACCGCGATGTTCTCGTCGGGTTCGTCCCTGGGGCGAGGCCGGCCATTCTCCCGCCGGGCCTGGGCAAGCGGATTCCTCGTGGGGCCAGGCTGGTGCTGGAAATACACTACACCGCCAATGGTACGGAGCAGACGGACTTGTCCTCGGTCGGCCTGGTCTTCGCCACTGAGCCGCCCAGGCATGAGGTGCGGACTCGGGTCGTGGCCAACAGCACCTTTGCCATTCCGCGCCGTGCTGCCGACCACGAGGTTGCCGCCGCGACCACATTCGAGAAGGACGCCGTGTTGCTGCGCCTGGCCCCCCACATGCATCTGCGCGGCAAGAGCTTCCTGTTTCGTGCGGTCTACCCCGACAATCGCTCGGAAATCCTACTCTCCGTCCCGCGATATGACTTCAACTGGCAGCAAGCCTATGTGCTGAAAAAGCCCTTGCATATGCCGGCAGGGACACGAATCGAGTGCGTCGCACGCTTCGACAACTCGGCCGACAATCCCAACAACCCTGACCCCGACAAGGAGGTCCGCTTCGGCGACCAGAGCTGGGAAGAGATGATGAACGGGTGGGTGTCGTACTATTACAAGGAAGAGGCTCCAGTCCGGGATAATCGCTGACCCCCTTGCACCTGTGCCCACCAGGTGGGAGAATCACACCAACCAGGGCACCCCATCACGGCGCTGCGTCTTGTTCGCGAGAGCTGGAGACAAGAGAAATGGCTGACGACCTGGGCGGAACGACGCGAATGCACCTGTGGATCGACCAGATGCGGGAGGGCAATGGTCAGGCCCACGATGCGATTCTCCGCCACGTCAGCGAGCGGCTGAAACGGCTGACGCGCAAGATGCTCCAGGACTTTCCTGGCGTGCGGCGCTGGGAGGAGACCGACGATGTCTCGCAGAACGCCATCCAGCGTTTGCTCAGGGCCTTGCGAGCCGTTCGCCCCGCCTCGATGAGGGAGTTCTTCGGCCTGGCGGCGATGCAGATTCGGCGGGAACTTCTGGACCTCGCCAAGCACTACTACGGCCCAGAGGGAGCAGGAGCCCATCATGCCAGTGCGTATCACGACTCCACAGGCCGCGTGCCCGAAGCGGCGGACTCGGCCAGCGACCCGAGCCGGCTGGCGGAATGGCGTGAAATGCACCAGCAGGTCGGCCGCCTGCCTGCGGAGGAGCGGGAAATCGTCGAACTGCTCTATTACCAGGGATTGTCGCAGGCCGAGGCCGCGTCCCTCCTGGACGTTTCGGTACGGACCGTCCAGCGGCGCTGGATCAACGCCCAGCTGAAGTTGCGTGACCTCCTGTCGGGAGACCGGCCGGGGTCATGAGGAACAACCCGAGGAGAAGAGATCGTGACAACGCCTACGGACCTGGAAGACCTGCTGTGCCGCTGGCATGACCTGCGCCGCCAGGGCCGCGACTGCTCGGCAGAAGAACTGTGTGCTGGCCAGCCCGAACTGGCGGCGGCCCTGGCCCGTGACATTCTCGAGCTGGAACGCATGGAGGAGCTGATGCCGCTCGAGTCGTTCGCGGAGGCTTCCCCGTCCCCGAAGGCAGGTCTCCCTGGCACCCTGGCTGGGTACGAGATCCTCGAAAAACTGGGCGAGGGGTCGATGGGAATCGTGTATCGAGCTCGCGAGTGCGCCAGTGGCCGAGTTGTCGCCCTCAAAACGATGAAGCGGATCAGCCCCGAATCGCTACAGCGCTTCAGGAGCGAATGGCGTATCATGCACGCCATCCGCCATCCGAACCTGGTGTCTCTGTACGACATGAAGTGCGACAGCGAGCAGTGGTTCTTCACCATGCAGTTTCTCCAGGGCCAGCCTTTCCTGAATGACCTTTGCGCCGGCCCCCTGCCCGAAACGAGTCCCGTACTCCCGGCTCCTTCTTCGGAACCCTCGGAAGTGGGAGCCAGGAATGTGATTGGACCGGACGCTACCTCAGCCTCCCCGGCATTCTCGCCGAGCCGGGTCAGGGATGCGTTCCGGCAGTTGGCCGGGGGCATCTCGAAGATGCACGAACATGGCGTCCTGCACCGGGACATCAAGCCCTCCAACGTGATGGAGACGGTTCGGGGGGAAGTGGTCCTGCTCGATTACGGGTTGGCGGCCGAGGCGGCGCTGGATGAGCGCAGCGTCACGCAGCAAGGCATCGAGGGCACCATGCTCTACATGGCTCCCGAGCAGGCCGATGGCCGGCCGGTGAAGGCGAGCGACTGGTACAGTTTCGGGGTCATGCTCTTCCTGGCACTGACGGGCAGGCACCCGTTCGAGGACACGGAGTATGCCATGCCCTGGACCCGCAAGGACTACGATTCGCCCGCCCCTCACTGCCTGGTGCCAGGTATCCCAGAGGATCTCGGCTGGCTGTGCGCTGAACTGCTGCGAGCCGATCCGTCCGCACGCCCGTCCGGCCAGGAAGTGTGCTGCCGGCTGGTGCCGGTCGGCCAACCCACCCCGGTCCGTGCGACCTCGCCCGCTCCGGTCTTTCTCGCCCGCGAGGGCCAACTGGCGGATCTGACGGCGGCCTATGCAGACGCCCGCAACGGCCGGACCGTGACGATACTCTTGCACGGCCCGTCCGGAATAGGCAAGAGCGCCCTCGTCCGGCATTTCGTGAGCCGGTTGCGCCAGACGGACAACCGGGTGAGGATTCTGGAAGGCCGCTGCTACGAACGCGAGTCGGTGCCGTACAAGGCGCTGGACGGCCTCGTGGAAAGCCTGAGCCGATTCTGGAGAAAACTTCCTCTTGCCGAAGGTGCCGCCTTGCTGCCTGATGGTGTGGGGCCTCTGGTCCGGGTGTTTCCCGTGCTGCA
>JANXSH010000300.1 GCA_025356615.1 Planctomycetia bacterium
CTCCTCTGATCGCTTAAGTTGTGCGCATGGTGTCGAGCGGAGCGAGGCCCACCAGACTACCACTCGTGTCATGGGTAGGGATGAAGCAAGTGAAGTGCTGGTGGGCCTCGCTCCGCTCGACCCACCCTACGAGTCGATCAACGTTGGCGCTCCCGAAAGATTTGGCACACCCCCGTACTCCGGCTCCAAATATGCTACACTCTACTAGTCACCCATTGCCGTGAGAGCCTTCATGCCTTCGCGCGAACTACTTCTTCTGAGTCATCCTCCTGGAGCGGATATTGCACCTCCTCACGAGGGCGACTCGGCGAAGCGGACCGTCCGCTTCGGCTTTTTGGTCGGGATGATCGTCGCGCTCTTGGCGGTCCTGGCCAACGGCGTCCTCTCGGTTCGCAACATCCTCGTCCTGGTCGAGAACGACACCTGGGTTGCCCACACCCAAGAGGTTCTCGCGAACCTCGAGCGCATTCCGCCGCCGGTTCTCGACGCCGAGATCGCTCTTCGGGAACATATTCTGACCCAGGGGAAGGCGAATGGGGTACTCGCCCACGCGGAAGCCCTCCGCCGTTCGAGTGACGAGTTCGAGGGCCTTCTGGAATTGACGCGGGACGATCCACGACAACAAGATCGGATCCGCGAGGTCCGCAGGCGAATCGGGTCACACCTCGGGACACTCGATGAGTCCGACCCGACTCGGCGGGACGCGATTTTCCTGTCCGCCCTCGAGCGATCGAGACTCGATCCGGGGAGGGACGCCACGGCACGAATCCGCCAGTCGCTCGAGGAGATAGCGAACGAGGAAAAGCGCCTCCTGGAACTGCGGGCCGAGGAGTCTCGGCAGAGTGCCCGGATCGCGCTGTTCTCCGTCGCGGTGGCGGTCGCGTCCCTCATCGGAGGGTTGGGTCTGGTCGGCTGGCTGGCGGTGCGTGAGTCCCGGCGACAACGGCGAGCGGCTCAGGTTCTCCACCTCAAGGCGGTCGAACTCGACGACGCCGTTCGGGCGCGTGAATCAGCGCGGACCCTCCTCGAGACGTTGATGAAGACCGCGCCGGTCGGCCTGGCGTATGTGGACCTCGACTATCGATTCGTCCACGTCAACGACTTCATGTCGGCGGTCTCGGGGATACCCGTGGAGGAGTACCTCGGCAAGCGCGTCGTCGAGGTCGTGCCCGAAATTTGGCCGCGCGTCGAGCCGATCTATCGCCGGGTTCTCGAGACGGGCGAGCCGGTCACGGGGATCGAACTCTCAGCGACCGCCCCCTCGACCGGTGATTTGCTGCGCCACTGGATGTTCAGCTACTACCCCGTGAAGGAGAATCGCTCGAAGGTCGTCGGGTTCGGCGTCGTCCTCGTCGAGTTGACCGAGCGAAAGAAGGCTGCGGAAGCCCTCCGCGTCAGCGAGGAACGCTTCCGCCAACTCGCCGACGCCATGCCGCAGATCGTCTGGGCGTCACGCCCGGACGGGTATCTCGACTACTTCAACAAGCGCTGGTACGAGTTCACCGGCTCTCCGGAGGGCGGCGGGGACGAGAGCTGGATGCCGATCCTGCACCCCGACGACGTGCAACTCTGCCTGGATACCTGGTACGAGTCGGTTCGGACGGGTCAGCCGTATCAGATCGAGTATCGCTTCAAAGATCGGCATACCGGCCAATACCGCTGGCACCTCGGTCGAGCGCTGCCCGTCCGCGACCCCGATGGTCAGATCATTCGCTGGTACGGAACCTGCACGGACATCGACCTCCAGAAACGCGCCATCGTCGAACTTGGCATCGTCCGGCACGAACTCGAGGATCGCGTCGTCGAGCGAACCACCGAATTGACAGCCGCGAACGAGAACCTCCGCGATGAGGTCGAGCAGCGGCACCGAGTCGAGCAGCGACTCCTGTTGCAATACACAACCGCACAGATCCTCGCCCGATCGACCTGCGTGGACGAGGCGATGGGAGAGGTGTTGAAGGCGGTCCGTGAACACATGGGATGGGATGTCGCCGAGTTCTGGCATTATGACCCGGATGCCGGCGGAGTTCCCTGTTTCGAGATCAGCACGGGGCCGATCCCGTCGCTCGAGGAGTTCGCAAGCGCCAGTCGTTCGTTCATCTTCCCCCCTCCCGGCGTCGGACTGTCGGGACTCGTCTGGGCGACGGGACGGTCCGCGTGGTTCGAGGATCTCGCCACGCAGAAGCACTTTTCCCGCGCGGCGATCGCCCAGGCGGCAGGGCTGACCTCCGGGCTGGGGTTCCCGGTCCTGTCGGGTGATTCGGTCGTGGGCGTCCTCCAATTCTTCGGGCGGGCCGTCCCGCGCCCGGACGGCGAAACGGTCGCCCTCCTGACGGGGATCGCGGGCCAGATCGGACAGTTCATCGAGCGCAAACGCGCCGAGGCCGCCCTGAAGGTTGCGACGAATCGGCTCCAGTCGATTCTCGACTCCGCCACCGAGATGGCGATCATCGCGGGGACGCCCGAGGGAATCATTACGGCTTTCAACGTCGGCGCGGAACGGATGTTGGGATATTCGTCCGCCGAGATGGTCGGCAAGCAGACGCCGGCCCTCTTCCACTGCCCCGACGAGGTACGGAAACGCGGTGAGGAACTGTCGATCGAGATGGGCGTTCCCGTCTCGGGGTTCGAGACCTTCGTCGTCCACGCCCGACGGGGACGCCCGCAACAGAGCGAGTGGACCTACATCCGCAAGGACGGGACGCGATTGACCGTATCGCTCGTCGTGACGGCCAAACGGGATTCCACCGGAAAGGTGTTCGGGTTCCTCGGCATCGCGCGGGACATCAGCGAACTCAAGCGGACCGAGAACGCCCTCGCCCAGGCCAAAGACGCTGCCGAGGCCGCCAACCGCGCCAAGAGCGAGTTCCTGGCGAACATGAGCCACGAGATCCGCACCCCGCTGAACGGCATCCTCGGCATGGCGGGACTGGTCCTCGACACGGAGTTGACTTCGACGCAGACCGACTACCTCCAGGCGCTCCATCGATCGGCCACTGGCCTTTTGACACTCATCAACGACATCCTCGACTTTTCCAAGATCGAGGCCGGCAAGTTGGACGTGTTCCCCGAGCCGTTCGCCCTGCGCGACGGCCTGGACGACGCACTAAAGCCCCTGACGATCGCCGCCCAGCAGAAGGGCCTCGCGATCGCATGCCGGATCGACCCGGCGGTGCCCGACGCCGTCATCGGCGACCTCGGGCGGCTGCGCCAGGTCGTCATCAACCTCGTCGGCAACGCGATCAAATTCACTCATCACGGCGAAATCCTCATCGAGGTGGGCGTCGATGAGGCAACGAGAGACGAGATCCTCCTGCGCTTCGCGGTCCGGGACACGGGGATCGGCATCGCGCGGGAGAAACTCGACACGATCTTCAACCCCTTCGAGCAGGCCGACGGTTCGACGACCCGCAAGTACGGCGGGACGGGCCTCGGCCTGACGATCTCGACGCGCATCGTTCACCTCCTGGGCGGGACGATTCGCGTCGAGAGCGAACCGGGCCGGGGCAGCACGTTCTGGTTTACCACGCGGATGGCGCTTCGAGAGATCGTGGCAGGCGGGGGCGTACCCCCGCCGACACCGATCGTCGGGCCGACGCCGGCCCCTCCCGCGTCCGGGTTGCGCATCCTGCTCGCGGAAGACAACAAGGTCAACCAGATGTTCATGGTGAAAACACTCCAGAAAGAGGGGCACCAGGTCGTCGTCGCCGGGACCGGACGAGAGGCCCTCGCCGCCCTGGAGCGCGGGGCGTTCGACCTCGTCCTCATGGACGTGGCCATGCCCGAAATGGACGGCCTCGAGGCGACCCGCCTGCTCCGCGACGGCGAGCGCGGCACCGAACGACACGTCCCCGTCATCGCCCTGACCGCGCACGCCATGAAGGGCGATCGCGAAGCCTGCTTCGCCGCTGGCATGGACGGTTACGTTTGCAAGCCGTTCCAGATAGACGACCTCCGCAACGCCATCCGAACCGCGAACCGAAAGGCACCGACTCGGCCGGCCCTCCCTCGGGATGCGATACCCGTCTTCGACCAGGCGGGGCTGTTGAGCCGGCTCGAAGGGAACAGGGTGCTGCTACGAAACCTGGTCGAGTTGTTCCGCGTCGAGGGGCCGCGCCAACTCGCCAACGTGCGACTCGCCCTCGACCTCGAAGACGCGGTCGGCGTCCAGCGGGCCGCGCACACGCTCAAAGGCGCGGTCGCCCTCCTGGGTGGGCCGAAGGCCGCAGACGCCGCCGGGCATCTCGAGACGATGGGCAAGAGGGGGGATCTCGAAGACGCCGAGCGGGCCTTCACCCGGCTCGAAGTGGCCGTACACGACCTGGGGAGTGCGCTGTCTTCCCTTGAAGGGGCCGGTCCGATCCCAACCCTCTGACACGAAAAGAAGTGAACCACAGAATCACAGAAGGTAGGTGCCGCGAACCGAGCGGCACTCGAAGTCCGGCTCGGCTCGCCGGACCTACTTCTTTGTCTTCTCTCTGTGTCCTCTGTGACTCTGTGGTTCAATTCTTTTTAATGTCAGTTCGTCCCTCGGGCCGTGCGTTCGTTGCGCTTGCGCTCGTTCTCCTTGAGGAAGATCTTGCGGATGCGGATCGAGTTGGGCGTCAACTCGACCAGCTCGTCGTCCTCGATGTACTCGAGCGCCGTCTCCAGGGAGTAGGAGCGAGGCGGCTTGAGCGGGATGTTCTTCTCGGCACCGGAGGCCCGCATGTTGGTCAGGTGCTTCGCCCGGCAGACGTTGACCGGGAGGTCGTTCTCGCGGCAGTGTTCCGCGACCACCTGGCCCTCGTAGACCGGGTCCATCGGGGCGACGAAGAGGATGCCCCGCTCCTGCAAGTTCTCGATGGCGAAGCCGGTCGCCTTGGCCGTCTCGGTCGAGACCATGATGCCGTTGGGCCGGCCGCCGATGTCCGCCCGCAGGGGCTGGTACTCGTAGAACGTGTGGTGCATGATCGCGTTGCCGCTCGTCGCGTTCATGAGCCGGGTGCGGAGGCCGATGAGGCCGCGCGCGGGGATGGTGAACTCGACGTGGGTCGATAGCTCGCCGCCCTCCATCTTGACGCACTGGGCCTGGCGCTCCAGAACGACGCCCATGACGGCCCCGGTGAAGGCGGCGGGCACATCGACCACGAGGTACTCGATCGGCTCGTGCTTCACGCCATCGACATCGCGGAAGATGACCTTCGGCTTGCCGACGGCGAGTTCCAGGCCCTCGCGGCGCATGTTCTCGAGCAGGATGCCGAGGTGCAGCAGGCCGCGCCCGGAGACGATGAACTCGTCGGCGCGGCCCTCGCTGGGCCGGACGCGCAGGGCGACGTTGGCCTCGAGTTCCTTGTAGAGCCGGTCGCGCAGCTGCCGGCCGGTCACCGGCGTGCCGTCCTGCCCGGCGAAGGGGGAGTCGTTGATGCGGAACATCATGTCGAGCGTCGGCTCGTCGATGGTGATCGGCGGGAGCGCGACGGGGTTGTCGATGTCCGCGACGGTGTCGCCGATGTCCACCTCCTCGAGGCCGACGAGCATGCAGATGTCGCCGGCGCTGGACTCCGGCACCTCGACCCGGCTGAGGCGGTCGAACTCCAGCACCTGGACGACGGTGTCGTTGATGCGCTTGCCGTCGCGCTTGAGCAGCGCGACGCGCTGGCCCTTCTTGACCTTGCCGGCCATGATCCGGCCCACGCCGATGCGGCCGACGAAGTTGCTCTTCTCGAGCGAGACGACGAGCATCTGGAGCGGCGCGTCGGCGTCCACGTCGGGGGCCGGGATGTACTCGAGGATGGCGTCGAACAGCGGCTTGAGGTCGGTGCCGGGGACGTTCAGGTCGCGCGTCGCGATACCCTGCCGGCCCGAGGCGTAGACCACCGGGAAGTCGAGGGTGGCGTCGTCGGCCCCCAATTCGATGAACAGGTCGAAGACCATGTTGAGGACTTCGCCGGGCCGGGCGTCGGGGCGGTCGATCTTGTTGATGACGACGATCGGCCGGAGGCCGTCGGCGAACGCCTTGCGCAGCACGAAGCGCGTCTGGGGCAGCGGCCCCTCGGCGGCATCGACGAGGAGGCACACGCCGTCGGCCATCTTGAGGACGCGCTCGACCTCGCCGCCGAAGTCGGCGTGGCCCGGCGTGTCCATGAGGTTGACCTTGGTCGTGCCGATCATCAGGGCGCAGTTCTTCGCGAGGATCGTGATGCCCCGCTCGCGCTCGAGGTCGTTGGAGTCCATGATGAGGCCGTGCTGGCCGCTGACGAGCTTGTCCAGCTCCTCGGAGCGGTACTGGCCCGACTGGCGGAGCATCATATCCACCAGAGTAGTCTTGCCATGATCGACGTGCGCGATAATGGCCAAGTTGCGAATGTCGTTACGCTTCATTCCTGCCTGCATCGAGGGTTCGGCCCGTAAATCGACGACGAGCCCGGACATCGGAGAGCTGGTATTATAGACAGAGGATGGCGATGTCGCACAGAGCAACCTCCATGAAGAGGACGTGAGCATGCACTTGTACCTGATCCGCCATGCCGAGGCCGTGCCCCTCGGCGAGCAGGGAATCGAGTCCGACGAGGAGCGCCCGCTGACCCCGCACGGCGAGGAGCAGTGCAAGGCGCTGGCCCAGGCGCTAAAGCGCCTCGGGGTGCGCCTCGACGCCCTCCTGACGAGTCCGCTGGTGCGCGCGCGGCAGACCGCCGAGCGCCTCGGCGCGGGCCGGGCGAAGGAGTGCCAGTCTCTGGCCCCAGGCGGCAAGAAGCGCCAGCTCCTCGAGCAAATCCGCGAGACGAAGGGCGACGCCATCGGCCTCGTCGGGCACAACCCCGACCTGAGCGAGTTGGTCGGCTGGTTCGTCGGCGACAAGGACGCGGGCATCGACCTCGACAAGTCCGGCGTGGCGTGCGTCGCCTTCGACGGCAAGCCCGCGAAGGGCGGCGGGGTGCTGGTGTGGCTCTGCACGCCGGAGTGGATCGCGGCGGTGGGGGCCAAGTGACGGCTCAGTTCGGGGCGTGGGGGTGTGGTAGGATACATTGCACGAATCTAGCCCGGAGGGGAACCATGTCGATGACCTTCGCAGAACCAGAGATGCTCATGCCACTCGAAGCGGCTCCGAGCCTCGATCATCTGGCCGAGAGGAAACTACAGATCGACGACGCGGTCGAGGTCTACGCCCGCGAGGTGGAGACAGGAGTAGGCACCCTGCTGGGGAGCGTGCAATGGTTCGACGAATGCTGCCGGTTCTTCTTGCGCGAAGTTCTGAATGGGAATGCTGCCAAAGTTCAGGCAGCCAGGGGAGCTTTCCTCGACGCCTCCCGAGAGCGACTGAAACTCCTTCATCGAGCCTGGGCGTTGGCACGCCACGCCGGACGAGTCGCCGGCCACGACCTGCCGAACTGGGCCCCGTTGAGCGCCGAAGTCGAAGGTCTGGGAATACGAGTCATCAGCCTCGCAACCCACTGGCAAACGGTGGAAGACCTGCCCGCCTTGACCGAAGAGAGGATCAAGCGACGCTCGCCGCCCACGGATATGCGCCGGCTGACACGCGAGCAACGACAGGAGATCATGGGCTGGGGGGCCGAACTGGCGGAGGAAGAATACCGGACGAACCCCGAACTGCTTTGCTTCGAGGCATTTGGCGAGAAAGACCTCTATGACACCTATCCCGACACCGCAGAGGGGTGAGATATGGTGGGTCGATTTCGATCCTTCCATCCCCCCGGAACAACAAAAGGTGCGTCCTGCCGTGGTCATGAGTGATCGAACGACGGGCCGGCTGAGCCTGCGGATCGTCGTCCCCATCACGGGTTGGCTACCAATCTTCGCTTCCTACGATTGGTTCGTCCACCTCGACCCGACCGCCGAGAATGGGCTGACCAAGGAATCCGGGGCCGATGCGTTCCAGGTGAAATCCCTCTCGCTCGATCGTTTCCGCTCGCGGCTTGGGATCCTCACGCCGACGGAGACGGAGGACATCGCTATCGCCATCGCAAACTGTGTTGGAGCTTGACCTCACTTCAACAACGCCTTCACCACCCGCCCATGCACGTCCGTCAGGCGATAGTCCCGGCCCGCGTGCCGATACGTCAGCTTCTCGTGATCGAAGCCCAGCAAATGCAGGATCGTCGCGTGGAAGTCGTGGACGTGGACGCGGCCCTCGGCGACGGTCGCGCCGATGTCGTCGGTCTTCCCGTAGGCGATGCCGCCCTTGACGCCCGCGCCGGCCAGCCACGACGAGAAGCACGCGCCGTGATGCCCTCGTCCCTTGGCCCCGTCGGTGCCGGGGGTGCGACCGAACTCCGTGGTCCAGACGACGAGCGTGTCGTCGAGCATGCCGCGTTGTTTCAGGTCGGTGAGGAGGCCGGCGATGGGGCGGTCGATCTGCTTGGCGAGCGGCTCGTGGGCCTTCATGTCGCTGTGCGAGTCCCAGTTGTTCGACGCGCCGGTGTCGATGAGTTCGACGAAGCGGACGCCCTTCTCGACGAGCCGCCGGGCGACGAGGCACTGCCAGCCGAAGCCGGCCGACTCGCCGCGCTTCAGGCCGTAGAGGGCGAGCGTCTTGTCGCTCTCCTTGGCGAGGTCGAACACTTCGGGAGCCTCGGTCTGCATGCGGTACGCCGTCTCGAACGAGCGGAGGCGCGCCATGAGGTCGCCGTCGCCGGGGCGCTTCTTTGCATGGGTGCGGTTCAGCGCCCCGGCGAGGTCGAGTTCGAGATCCTGCGAGTCTTTCGCGCCGGAGGGCCGCTTTAGGTTGGCGACCGGCTCCGGGCCGGGCACGACGCGCGTGCCTTGGTGGTACGCCGGGAGGAAGTCGTTCGCCCAGATGAGCGACCCGGCGTAGGGCGTATACGGCGCGATCGCCACGAACGACGGGAGGTTCTGGTTGACCGTCCCCAGGCCGTAGCTGACCCAGGAGCCGAGGCTCGGACGGGCCAGGAAGAACGACCCGGTGTGCATGGCGAGGGTCGCCTGGTAATGCTCGTTGTCGTCGGTCTTCATCGAGCGGATGAGGCAGACATCGTCCATCTTCTCGCGCAGGTGCGGGAACAGGTCGCTCACCTGCGTGCCGCACTTGCCGCCGGGCGCGAACTTCCAGCCGGGCCGGAGCAGGGGCCGCTTCTCGTCGGACAGGCCGCCTCCGATGCCAAAGGTCTTGCCGTCGGCGGCGATCAGCTTCGGCTTGGGGTCGAACGTGTCCATGTGCGACACGCCGCCGGAACTGAACAGGAAGATGACGCGCTTCGCCTTGGCCCCGAAGTGCGGCTTCTTCGGCGCGAGCGGGTCCGACGCGGCGAGCAAATCGCCGACGAGGCCCGCGAAGAGCGACGAGCCGGCGACGGCGGAGCGGAGGAAGGCGCGGCGGGGGAGGGGGAGCATGGTGCGTTCTCTGCCTGTTCTGGCCGATACGAATGACAAGAATACGAGAAGGAAGAGCAAAGTGTAAGTCAGTCAAGGCACAGCAGGACGCGGAAGCCGCACCAGACGCTACGGAAGGCAGTAGTGCACACGCGGTGATAGGCGGCGCGGCAGTGTTGCGGATCGTGGTTGAAGGAGCCGCCACGCAACACGCTGATATCAGTTGGCGGGCCTCGAAGATCCCCATCGTGACCTTCGCCGTAATCGTAACAGTATGCACACCACTCCGCGACGTTGCCGTGCATGTCGTACAAACCGAAGGCGTTGGGCGCGTACGAACCCACTACGCACGTCCGTCTGAGGGACTCGCCGTTTGCGGAACCGCCTTGAGTGTGATTACCGGCAAAGTTCGCCTGGTCCACAGGGAGTGTATCCCCGAAGTGGAACGGGGTCTTGGAACCGCCCCGACAGGCATACTCCCACTCCACCTCCGTCGGCAGCCTGTATTTGCATTTTACGTCCTTTTCCTGCTCCGACAGCTTCTTACAGAACGACACGGTATCCTCATGGGATACGGTCTCGACCGGGAAGCGGCGCGTGTCCAGCCCCTCCACCTTGTCCTTGCCTTTGCCCCTGGCCGAGAAGAGGCTCGGGTTCTTCCCCGTGACGGTCTTGTACTCCGCCTGCGTCACCGGGTAGCGGCCCAGCCAGAAGCCCCGCGTGATCTCCACCTCGTGCATCGGCTCCTCGGCCTTGCGGTGCCCCTCCTCGTCCTCCGGCGATCCCATCAGGAAAACGCCCGCCGGGACGTAGACGAACTCCATGCCGATCGAGTTCGTCAGCCTCGCCACGCACGGCTCGACGCCAGCGGCGAGGAGTTCGCGCAGCCGGTTCTGGTGCCGCGCCGCGTCCGGGACGCGCGGGCCGTGGCGCAAGAGCTGCATCAGGCGCACCAGGTCGGCACGTTGGGGCGAGCCGTGTTCCTCGAGCCAGTCGGCGACAGCGTGCCAGCCGACCTCGTCGTCGGGGTCCATCGCTCGGAAGGGTTCGGGGAGCATGGGGTGTTCTCAAGGGTGAATGGTCGGGACCGTCGCTGCGACGACCTAACCCCCTAACCCCCTTCCCTAAAGGGAAGGGGGGACCAGAGGCGAGTCGGATGGCGTGACGATCCCCCTCCTGCCCCCCCTCCCCTTTAGGGGAGGGGGCTGGGGGGTGGGGTCAGCCGTTGGGAGACCTCAATCCACATACACCAGTTCGCTCGTCAAGAACAACGCCCGCGCATACGCCACCCACGCCTTCCCCTCCCCCGACTTCGCCCGCATCTTAGCGAGGAACGCCGTCGCCGTCTCGCGCTCTTCACCACTCGGCGCGCGTCCGAACGCCAGCAAGAACGAGCGCTCGATCCGGCCCGCGTCGTCGTTTCGTTCGCGCAACAATCGTGCCCCGAACCCCTCCGCGAGCCGGTGCATGAACGGGTCGTTCATTAAGTACAGCGCTTGCAACGGCGTCGTGCTGTTGCTCCGCCGGGCGGTGCTGGCGTTGGTGTCGGCCCCGTCGAACAGGGCGAGGTACGGGTGCCGTTGGATGCGCTGGGTCATCAGGAAGACCGCGCGCCGGTCGGTCTCGTAGACCGCCTTGAAGGGGGCGTGTTGGGTGAAGTTCCACGTCGATGCGGCGGGGAAAGGATGCGCCGTGCCGGGGGTGCGGTCGAGCAGACCGGCGAGCGAGAGCAGCGAGTCGCGGATCGCCTCGGCGTCGAGTCGGCGACGGTTGGCGCGCCAGAGGAGGACGTTGTCCGGGTCGCTGCGGGCGTTTTCCGGGTGGTCCTCACTACTCAGGCGATAGGTGTTCGACAGCACGATTCGGCGGTGCATCGCCTTGAGGCTCCAGCCGCCCTCGACGAGGCGAGCCGCGAGGTGGTCGAGCAACTCCGGGTGGCTCGGCGGCTGGCCCTGGCGTCCGAAATCGTTCGGCGTCGAGACGAGGCCGCGCCCGAAGTGGTGCAGCCACAGGCGGTTGACGATCACGCGGGCCGTCAGCGGATTCTTCGCGTCGGTGAGCCAGCGCGCCAGGTCGAGTCGGCCACTGCCTTTGGCATCACTGGGCAGCGCCGTCCCGCCGAGGATCGAGAGGAAGCGTCGCGGGACGGCCTTACCCGGCTTGAGCGGGTCGCCGCTGAGTTGCACCTTGGCGTCGCCGACCCAGCGCTTGCCCTCGGCGACGCCGTAGACCATGTCTTTCGAGCCTGCGAGCGGGACGAGGTCGTGCGGCTTCTTGTCGAGTTCGGTGCCCGGCCAGGGGTAGCGCGTGCTCTGGAAGAAGCCGTAGAGGGCGTAATAGTCCGTCGTCGGGATCGGGTCGAACTTGTGGTCGTGACAGCGGGCGCAACTGAGGCTCAGGCCGAGGACCGATCGGCCCACGTTCTCGATCGTGTCCTCGAACGTGAGATACCACGGATAGCGTTTGTCCTCGTAGGAGCCGAACCGCCGCGACGAGGCGAGGTATCCCGTCGCGATGAGGCGGTCGCGCGTCTCGGCCGGACTAGACGAGGCGATGAGGTCGCCCGCGAGCTGCTCGCGGAGGAACTCGTCGTAGGGTCGGTCGCGGTTGAGCGCATCAAGCACCCAGTTGCGGTAGCGCCACGCCTCGGGGACGGGATAATCCGAGTTGTCGCCCGCCGTGTCGGCGTAGCGCACGACATCGAGCCAGTGCCGACCCCAGCGTTCGCCGTAGGCGGGCGAGGCGAGCAGCCGATCGACGAGGCGTTCGTAGGCGTCGGGCCGACTGTCGGCGAGGAACGTGGCCACCTCCTCCGGCGTCGGCGGCAACCCGGTGAGGCCGAACGTCACCCGACGCACCAGCGTCCTGCGATCCGCTTGCCGAACGGGGGTCAACCTCACCGTCTCGAGCCGGGAGAGGACGAATCGGTCGATCGCCCCGCGCGGCCAGGCCGAGTCTTTCACCGCAGGGGTGGCGAGATCCTTCACCGGCTGGAACGCCCAAAACGCGCGGTCCTCGGCGGTGATGTCGCCACGAATGCGGGTCTTCCCCGCCTCGGCGGGCCACGCCGCGCCGTCGCGGACCCACTTCTCGAGAGTTGCGACCTGATCCGCCGAGAGCTTCTTGTCCGGAGGCATCTTCTGGCCGTCGTGGCGCACGGCGCGAATCAGCGCGCTCTTGTTCGGCTCGCCGGGGACGACGACTTCGCCCGATTCGCCGCCCGCGCGGAGTCCCGCCCCGGTGTCGAGTCGGAGGCTGCCTTCTTGCTTCTTCGGCCCGTGGCAGCGCACGCACTGTTGGACGAGGAGGGGCCGAACCTTCGCCTCGAAGTATTTCTGTTGCTCCCCCGTCGGTCTCGTCTCGGCTGCGGAGACCGAACCGGCGATGAACAGGAGGAGTGCGACGTACCTCATGGCCGACATCGTGGGGATCACCTGGAGAGTGGGAGGGGACATCCCTTTCCAGTATAGCCGGGCCTTGGGAGACTGCAAGGAGTGGTCCCGTCCTGTCGGCCTTCACTTGACCTGAACCTTCTTCCCGAACCGTGCCTTCAGTGCCTTCAGCGTGTCGGGCGCGAATCCCGTTTCGGTCCCGAGGTCGAGGAATTCCAACCCATCGAGGTGCCGTGACTTCACCAGGGCCATCGCGCCGGGGTCGGTCAAAGGGTTGTCATCCAGTTCCAGCATCTTCACGGACGCGAGCAGTGGCGATGCGGCCAGGATCCGCACACCCTCACGCGAAATCTTGCAACAACTCAACCGTAGCACCTCGAGCCTGGGCCATCGACCCTCGCAGAGGGCGCGAATACCCCCAACCCGAAGCGTGTTGCCTGATAGATCGAGGTGCGTCAGTCCGGCGAGGTGGGGTGACTTGGCGAGGGCGAGGACGCCCGCTGTGCCGAACCGATTCCAGCTCAGGTCCAGCTTCTGGAGACTGGCGATGTGAGGCGACGCGGCGAGTGCCTGAGCCGTCTCCTTATCAATACGGTTTTCGCGCATACGCAAGACGCGCAGCCCCGCGATGAGCGGCGAGGCGAACAGAAGTCGCTGGTCCTCGTCGATCGCACAACTGCCACAGGTACACATCCGGCTCAGGTCGATTTCGACGAGCCGGGCGAGGAACGGGAACAGCAGCAACTCGTCGATCTCGTTCGAGGCGTTGGGGAAGGTGGCCGACCGCAACATCGGGGCCGCCTCGAACAGCTTTTCTGCGGCATAGGTGAAGGCAGTAGCGCCCATCTCGACGTGTTCCACGAAGCCACGCCGGAACGTCCATTTCCTCGGCACCCCCTTCTTCAGCATAGGCGATTGCCAGGTACGCCCATGTTCCTTGATGATCGCCTTGGCACGCCTCAACAGAAGCGCGCGACGCTTGTCCCACTCGGGGAGGCGCTCCGATTCGCACTGCACGCGGATCAGCTCGGCGCGGGCGAGCTGGTCGCCCTCGCCGTTCTCCTCCAGCCAATCCGCGTAGGCGAGGCGCGTCAGGTCGTCGTCGGGAGTTTCCGCGATCATGCGGAGGAAGGCGGCGTCGGTCATCGGGAAGACTCACTGGAGAATCGTTCGTGTCTGGCGAGCCAGTCGCCCTCACGCCGCAGCCTGGGTCGGTGCCTCGACGAGCTTCCGCAGCGACTTCATGAAGCCCCGCAACTGCATCTTGCCGAACAGCCCGACGGCGAAGAACATCAATTTCATGAACAGCCCCGCCTTCTCCATCTCCGCCTTGCACACATAGTCGAGGCGTGTCTGCGGCCCCTGCGCGGTCAGGCGGTAATCGACGCGCATCTTCATGCCCTTGGGGAAGTTGCCCCCGAACATGACGACCTCCAGGCGATGAGGCTTGTCGTAGGCGGTCATCTCGCCCTGATACTCGGCGGCCTTGCGGCCCTCCTTGATGACCATGCGAAACGTCGAGCCGACGCCCTTCGGGTCGGGACTCGTCATCTCGTTGGAGAGGAGACCCTTCATCCAGAGTTTCTGCTTCTCCGGCTCTTCGATGTGCGCCCAGAGAGTCTCCGGGGTGCAGGTGAACAGCTCCGTTACCTCGATCCGCATGACACTCCTCCTTGGGACAACACGGTCTCAGATCGTAGAGTAACATCCGGCGATTCTCGGAGCCAGGTCAGGAGGAGGGCCAACGTGTGGCGCATGTGAACCAAATGTCCGCGCTCGACACGGGGTTGCTCGTCATCGACGTGCAGGAGAAGCTGTTGCCCTTCATTCCCGACGCCAAAGCACTCGTCGGGAACGTCGCGTTCCTCGTCGAGGCGGCCCGGCTGCTCGACATGACCGTCCAGGCGACGGAGCAGTACCCGCGCGGCCTGGGGCCGACCGTGCCCGAGTTGGCGGCGAAGCTGCCGACCCGCCCCGACAAGACCTCCTTCAGCAGTTGCGGCATCCCGAGCGTCGTCGAGACGTTCCACCGCGAGGCCCGGCCCAAGGTCGTGCTGTGCGGCATGGAGACGCACGTCTGCGTCCTCAACACGGCGCTCGACCTCCTGGCGCTCGACTTCCGCGTCTACATCGCCGTCGATGCCGTGTCTGCCCGCTATCGCGTCGATCACGATGTCGCCCTTCGTCGGCTGGAGCGTCTCGGCGTGACCCTGACGACGGCCGAGGGGTGCGTCTTCGAGTGGATCGGCGGGGCGAGCCACCCCCGGTTCAAGGAGATCAGCCGACTCGTCCAGGATCGTATGAAACGCCTCACGCCTTGACTCAGTATCGCACTAAAAGGATCCGCCATGTCTCTCTATCCGTCTCTCAATCCGACGCCCCGCCTCCTGCTCGGCCCCGGCCCGAGTGATGCTCATCCGGCAGTGCTTCGGGCGATGTCCACGCCACTGCTGGGGCACCTCGACCCGCAATTCCTCGAACTGATGAACCAGGTTCAGGACATGCTCCGGCGCGTCTTCCTCACGACGAACGCCCTGACGTTGCCGATCAGCGCCACGGGGATGGCGGGCATGGAGACGTGTCTGGTCAACCTTCTGGAGCCGGGCGACAAGGTCGTGGTCTGCGCCAAGGGGTTCTTCGGCGGCCGCATGATCGACATCGCGGGGCGGACCGGGGCCGAGGTCACGGTGATCGAGCGGCCCTGGGGCGAAGTCTTCTCGATGGACCAGATACGCGAGGTGCTTCAGCGTGTTCGGCCCAAGGTGCTGGGCATCGTCCACGCGGAGACCTCGACGGGTGCGTATCAGCCGATCGAGGAACTCGGCAAGCTGTGCCACGAGTTCGACACGCTGCTCGTCGTGGACGCGGTCACGTCGCTGGGCTGCGTCCCGGTGCGGATCGACGAATGGGAGATCGACGCGGCGTTCAGCTGCACGCAGAAGGGTCTCGGCTGCCCCCCTGGGCTGTCGCCGGTGTCGTTCAGCCCGCGCGCCCTCGAGGCGATGGACCGGCGCAAGACGCAGGTGCAGTGTTGGTATCTGGACATCGGCAACATCCGTAAGTATCTCGGCGCGGAACGGCTCTACCACCACACCGCGCCCATCAGCATGAACTACGCCCTCCACGAGGGGCTTCGCCTCGTCCTGGAGGAGGGGTTGGAGGCGCGCTGGGCCAGGCACCAGAAGAACTGTCTCGCCCTGAAAGCCGGCCTCGACGCGCTGGGCCTGCCCTACACGGCGGCCGAGGGCCATCGCCTGCCGCAGATCCACGCGATCCGCCTGCCGGCGGGCATCGACGACGTGAAGGGGCGGAAGATGCTCCTGGAGCTGTTCGGCATCGAGATCGGCGGCGGACTCGGCGACCTCAAGGGCAAGGCGTGGCGCATCGGCCTGATGGGCTACAACAGCCGGCCCGCCGTCGTGCTTGTGTTGCTCGCGGCCCTCGAGCAAGTGCTGACGCGCCTCGGGGCGAAGGTGTCGCAAGGCGCGTCGGTCGCGGCGGCGAACGGGGTGTACGCGGCGTAAGGGAGGGCGAGGCATGGCGACCGAACTGGCTCTCGGGTTTTCTTCATTGCAAAGGGTCATCGATGCGGTGAGGCAGGTCAAAGAGCGGTTGCTTCGCGTAACTTCCGTACTGAATCTCGCCGAGATCCCCTACGCGGTCGTAGGCGGAAACGCGGTCGGCGTCTGGGTGGCTCGTATCGACAAGGGCGGGGTTCGCAACACGCCGGACGTGAACATCCTCTTGCGTCGCGCCGACCTACTTGCCGCCGTCGCGGTTCTCGAAACTGCGGGCTTCTTCCACCGGCAGACGCCGAACGACCATCTGTTCCTCGACGGCCCGCAGGGTAGTCCGCGTGCGGCAGTCCATGTTCACATGGCCAATGAGTTGCTACGAGAGAACGACCTGATCCGGTCCCCGGATGTCTCCGAGTCGGAGGCGGTTGAACAATTCCGCCTCTTGTCACTCGAGCCACTGGTGCGGATGAAGCTGACCTCGTATCGGCTGAAGGATCAGGTCCACCTTCAGGATCTGCTCGAAGTCGGCCTGATCGATGCGACCTGGCTGGGGCGATTCACGCAGGAACTCGCGGAGCGGCTGCAACGCATCCTCGACAATCCGCATACCTGATCGGACGAGGGTGGACCAAATGACGGTGCTTCCACTACGATAACCCTGTCCCCATCCGGCCCCAGGGTGTCCCCATGCTCGTCGGACAGCAACTCGGCCCGTTCCTGATCGAAAAAGAACTCGGTGCCGGCGCTATGGGTGCCGTCTATCGGGGCAAGGACTTCGGGACCGGGCAGGTCGTCGCCTTCGAGGTCATGGCCCCTCCGCAAGAGGAATCCAGGCTCGCCTAGACGATCCGACGGTATTTCGCTAAAACTACAGCGCATTTTTAATACGACCTCCTATCTGTGCCTTTCATTGACAGGGAGTGTCCCCATGCGTTCCGCCGCCGCGATCCTCAGTTGCGCCCTGCTCTTCCTCATGATCCTGCCGAGTTGGGGCGGGCCAGGCATTCCGCTTCCTCCGCCTTCTGGCTCCTGCGTGTCCTGTACGGCGCTCTCGGCGGACGCCAAGTATCTGGCGGTGGGCCTCGTGGATTTCGGTGCGGAGGCGAGTGCGGGCAAGGCGAATCTCGTCTTCGTCTACCGGGTGAAAGACGGTAAGCAACTCTGGGCCTTCGCCAAGCACAAGAGGTCTATCAACCAACTGGCCTTCACCCCAGACGACAAGTACCTGCTCTCCAATGGTGAAGACAAGATCATTCGGCTCTGGGACCTCGGCACGGGGAAACTGGCCCGGCAATTCGCAGACAAAGTGGAAGGGGTGACTCAAGGCTATTTATCGCCGGACGGGAAGCAACTTCTCCGTCATTCTCGAACCCCTGTGATCGGCCAGGCCGCGGCAATCCGCATCACCTCGCCGAAGGAGCAACTTCTCGGTCATGTTCAAACCCCCGTAATCGATGCCGGTGAGTTCAAGCACTACGACATTGGCAGTGGGAAGTTACTGCGAACGATCCTTTTGAAAAGGGTGTGGCTACTTTGCGACGACCACTCATATACACAGCTAACAACAGGTATGCCAAGGAGTTGCGCAATGAAGCTACTCAAATCGGCACGAAACAGTGATGAAGCCGAGTACGAG
>JANXSH010000304.1 GCA_025356615.1 Planctomycetia bacterium
AGATTGGCCCCGGTTGGAAGACGAACGCCGACGACGCCTGGTTGTAGACGCTCGTTCCCAGGAGGTCGCCCGGCAGCAGGTCCGGCGTGAACTGGATGCGGTGGAACGAACAGCCGAGACTGCGGGCGAGCGCCTTGGCCAGGAGCGTCTTGCCGATGCCCGGCACGTCCTCGATGAGGAGGTGCCCTTCGGCGAGGAGGGTCACGAGGGAGAGCTGGACGGCGGCGGGCTTGCCCAGCAGCACGCCCGCGACGTTGTCGCGCAGTCGCAGCAAGCGAGAATGGTGCTCGGTGATGGTCCGGGAGAGATCGGGCGCAGCCGCGCCGGCTTGTTGGCGGACACGCGCGTTGTCGGTCATCGTGGGTCCGATCCCCTCGAGGAATCCGTCCTTCCAGTGCAATCGAGCTACAGGGATTGTAGAAGCGACGGGCCAGAAAGCGAGCGAAGATCCCCACCGACTCGACGAGAATCTTCGCGCCGCGAGGCAGGAAGGCTCATCAACGGGTTGACTCTTGCGGAACTGGTATTAGATTTGAGCGTGGCACACGATTCGACGCCGTCCCCCCCCCCCCCGAAAGGCTGAGGCTCCCCCATGCCAGAGGCTCCGCGAGACAACATAGCCGAGCGCACGACGGCGGAGACGTTGTGTTCCCCGCCGCGCTTGGTCTCCGCCGCGTGTCGAGACGCCTGCCTCGTCCACATCTACCCCAGCGGCCCCAGCATGGGGAAGCGCTACCCGCTCTCGGTCTCCGCCGCCGTGGTGATCGGCCGCGGGGTGGACTGCGCCATCCACATCGACGACAACTCCGTCTCGCGGAAGCACGCGCGTGTCGAGCCGACCCCCGAAGGGTACATCGCCGAGGATCTCGTCAGCACCAACGGGACGTTCGTCAACGACTCGCCGGTCGTCCGCCACGTCCTCAACGACGGCGACTACCTGCGGGTCGGCAATTGCATCTACCGCTTCCTCGCGGGCGGCAACATCGAGGCGGAATACCACGAGGAAATCTACCGCCTTGCCATCATCGACGGCCTCACCGACATCCCGAACAAGCGCTACTTGATGGAGTTCCTCACCCGCGAGTTGTCCCGCTCCATACGCCACAAGAGACCCATCTCGCTCATCATGTTCGACATCGATCGCTTCAAGACGATCAACGACGACCGGGGCCACCTCTGCGGCGACTACGTCCTCCGCGAACTCGCCGGCAGGCTCAAGACCATCATCCGCGCCGAGGAAATGCTCGCCCGGTACGGCGGGGAGGAGTTCGCCGTCGTCCTCCCCGAGGGCACCCGCGAGGACGCCCTGCTCGTCGGCGAGCGGATCCGCTCGCTCATCGAATCGACGCCCTTCCGGTTCGACGACATGCCCATGGTCGTCACCGTCAGCGTCGGCGTCGCCTGCGTCGTCGGTGGCGAGGAGGTCACCCCCGAGGAACTGACCGACCGCGCCGACAACTTCCTCTTCGAGGCCAAGCATGCGGGGCGAAACAAGGTCATGGGGTGAGAGGGAAATGCGGTCGTCCAGTCAATAATCGTCGTAACTGTTCACTACTGCTCGAAAAGCGACACACTTGCTAGCTGAATGTGGACATTTGAACAGTAAAAAGGGGTCAGAACAGGTCAGATTTGGCCAACGATGGGGCTTTGCACAAAAATTCGTCTCTCGGACCTTCAGGTAAGGGTTTACGTCGATCGAATCAGGATTTACGGATCGACGGCTTTACCGCTTTTTGCGAGACACCTTCACGTTTGTGCCATCGACGACCACGCGGACAGAGGTGAACAGGCTTTATAGTGCAGGGACACTCTAGGCACGAAGACGGTCTTCAGCGTCGGACCAGTGGTCGGGACCATCGTCACTACCTTGTAGGGGATCATTTTGGCCACGGTCAACGAGACCTGGATTTGGTCCTCCTCGACGGACGCCTTTGCCGAACAAAGCGAGGGCGGTAGAGAGGTAGGGAATTTGCTCTCTCCTTCCGCTCGGCCCGTAACGGGGATAATCAATACCGCGACGAGGCCGGTGAATCGTGGGTGCATGGATCTCTCACCCTTCATAAGCCGTTCGGGGATCAGCCTCAATACGCATTCTTGTGGATCAATCCGTTGAACACCGTCATCCACAGGATGCGGAAGTCGAGCCAGGGCGTCCAGTGCGTGATGTAATACAAATCGTACTCGATGCGCTTGCGTAGCGACGTGTTGCCGCGCCAGCCGTGGACCTGCGCCCAGCCGGTGATGCCCGCCTTGACGCAGTGGCGCGCCATGTAGCTCGGGATCGTCTTCTGGAACTGGGCAACGAACTCCGGGCGCTCCGGGCGCGGGCCGACGAGGCTCATGTCGCCGCGCAGCACGTTGTAGAACTGCGGCAGCTCGTCGAGGCTCGTCTTGCGCAGGAACGCGCCGAGCCAGGTCGTGCGGTCGTCGTTCTTCTTGGCCCAGACCGCGCCGGACTCCTTCTCGGCGTCGATACGCATGCTGCGGAACTTGAACATGAAGAAGGAGCCGCCGTTCAGCCCGCATCGCTCTTGGCGGAAGAAGATCGGGCCGGGACTGGTCATCTTCACCAGGATCGCGATGATCGCGACGACCGGCGCTATCAGGACCAGCGCCAGGGCCGAGAGGATCATGTCCATGACGCGCTTGACGACGATATTCAACCCGAAGTGCGGGCTTTCGCGCAGCCCGATCAGCGGTAAACCGTCGAGGTTCGCCGTCGTCAGCGTAAGGCCCGCGAGGGAAGGCACGTCCGGCACGAGGCGGACCTCGACCATGGTCTGCGACAGGATCGCGAAGACCCGGCGGATGTCGTCGTAGCGATGGAAGGGGAGTGTGATGAAGACGTGCGAGACGTTGTACTTGCGGATCAGGTCCGGGAGGTCGGCGAAGATGCCGACGACATCGAGGTCGGCGGACAGGGCCGACGGGTGGTCGTCGATGAAGCCGATGTTCTTGATGCCGAGCCAGTTGACTCGTTTCAGGATGCCGTCGAGTCGGCGGGCACCGCGGCCGGACCCGATGATGAGGGCGAAGGCGCGGTTGTAGCCCCGGCTGCGGAGCGTGCGAACCGCGCCCCAGCCGAGCCGGCGTGTCAGGAGGACGCTGACCATCGTCAGGGCCGAGAAGAGCAGGATCGTCACCCGCGATTCGTAGGGGTCGTGCAGGAAGAAGAGCGACGACATGACGAGCAACGACATCAACGCCGTGCCGCGCAGGACGGCGACCATTTCTTCGCGGAACCGCCGCAGTCGGCCGATGTCGTACATCCCCACGACGCGGTAGGCGACGCCGGAGAGAAGGAAGATGAGGGGCACCTGCCGGGCGCAGAGGTAGAACGGCGGCGTATCGTGCCCCGCCGCCAGCCAGCCACTCTCGAACCGCAAGTAGTAGGCGACCACCCACGCCAGGGCCGTGAGGAACAGGTCCGAGACGAGGAAGCCGAACCAGAGCAACTGACTTTGACGATCGATCATGACTGGCCCCGTCCTGGGGATTCGGAAAGGCATCCTCACCTTTCGGGATCCATCGTCCCACGGTAGTCGAACCTAGCACCCTTCTGAATAGCCGACGGGACGAAGAAAAGTCAATGGCGATCCGGCGGGGGGTGCGACTAGGTCCTGGCGTTCTACGCGCGGCTGTTCGAGTATTTCGAGGCGATCGGGGCGTATCACACGGTTTGGGAGGAGGCGTGAGTCAAGCTCGAGTTGCACTGGCTCGACGGGGGTGGGATGATGAAACGATCCTCTTTGGAGATCGAACGATGCCGAACGCCGAACTGTCTTCGCCGCCCGTCCCGCTACTCGTCGATGGCGACCGCCTGACACGCGACGAGTTCGAGCGCCGCTACCACGCGATGCCCGAACTGAAGAAGGCGGAGTTGATCGAAGGAGTCGTCCATATGCCCTCACCCGTCTGCTGGGATATCCACGCAACACCGCACGGCGACATCAGCGGGTGGCTGGCGGTGTACCGAGCCGCGACTCCCGGAACGCGCTCCGGAATCGACGGCACGGTTCGGCTCGACCTCGCCAACGTGCCGCAACCCGACCCGGCGCTCATCATTCTGCCGAGCCACGGGGGCCGAGCCCAGGTCAACGCAAAGGGCTACCTCGAAGGCGCGCCTGAACTCGTCGTGGAAGTCGCGGCGAGCAGCGCGAGCTACGACCTGAACGCGAAACTGCGAGTCTACCAGCGTAACGGCGTCCGCGAGTATATCCTCTGGCGCGTCGAGACACCGCAGGTCGATTGGTTCGTCCTCCGCGATGGGCGATATGATCGGCTCGTTGCGACGGCCACGGGTGTGCTGTGCAGCGAGACGTTCCCCGGCCTATGGCTCGACACTGCGGCGCTGTTCGCCGACGATTTCGCGGGCGTCCTCGCCACGCTCCAGCGCGGCATCCAAGATCCGACCCACGCCGCGTTCGTCGCGGCGTTGCAGCGCCGCGCCGGGACCACGCCATGAACGCCCCCAGCATTGGAGCTCGCACGATGTCGAACGTCGAACTATCCTCCCCACCTATCCCGCTCCTGGTCGATGGCGACCGGATGACCCCCGACGAGTTCGAGCGCCGCTATCTCGCGATGCCCGATCTGAAGAAGGCGGAGTTGATTGAAGGAGTCGTCCGCATGCCCTCCCCCGTGAGCCTGAGCAGTCGTGGCATCCCCCATACGGTCCTCTGCCATTGGGCGGCGGCATACTGGCTCGCCACGCCGGGGACACAGGCCGCGACAGATACCACGCTCCGGCTCGACACGAACAACACACCTCAGCCCGATGTGGCGCTCTTCATCCTCCCGAGCCACGGCGGGCAAGCGCGGGTCAGCGCCGTCGACTACCTCGAAGACGCGCCCGAACTCGTCGTGGAGGTGGCCGCGAGCAGCGCCAGCTTCGACCTGAATACGAAGCTGCGCGGCTACCAGCGTAATGGCGTCCGCGAGTACATCGTCTGGCGAATGGAGAGGCAGCAGGTCGATTGGTTCGTCCTACGCGACGGGAAGTACGACCGACTCGCCCCCACGCCGACGGGCCTCCTGTGCAGCGAGACGTTCCCCGGCCTGTGGCTCGATTCGATCGCTTTGTCTCGAGGCGACTTCGTCAGGGTCATGATGGTGCTACAACAAGGCATCCAGGATCTGACCCATGCCGCATTCGTCGCCGAGTTGCAGCGCCGCGCCGGGACTACGCCATGAACGCGGACGGCAAGGCATGGTGCGCCGACCCGGAGGATGATGTCTCGCGCCTGGACTACGCCCACTGGCTTGACGAACAGGGCGAGACGCCTCGCGGAGGCGCTGCGGATGGGCGTCGAACGGCGACAGGGGGCCGAGCCTGGACCGAGTGAATCAGAAAATTTCCCTCGCGCGAGCGTCGGGCTTCGATTGTGTCATTCTTCGCCAGGATGCGTTTAGCTCTTTTTTAGCTTGACCGTACTCAGCACCGCGTACACCGGCCCCTCGCGCCGGAGTTCGCTCGACAGTACGCGCACCTGGCTCACGTCGCACTCGCCGCCCTTCCAGTCGCGTTCGCGAAGCAGGGCCGCAGGCAGGTCTTCCGCAGGCTCGTTGCTCTTGGCTCGGCCCAGCGTGACGTGTGGCGTGAATCGGCGATCCTCGCGGCGGTAGCCCCGCAGGTCGAGCATCGCCTCCTCGAGGGCGGCATGGAGTGCGACCAGCTCCGCCGTTCCTTCGCCCGTGCCGACCCAGATCGTGCGCGGCTGGCGCGCGTCGCCGAAGCAACCCGCGCCCTTCACCTCCAGCGCGAACGGCTCGACGCCCGCGCACGCCTTTTGCGCGGCCCGGCACACGGTGAGCAAGTCCCGGTCGTCCACCTCGCCCAGGAAGAGCAACGTGATGTGGAGGTTCTCTTCCTCGACCCACTTGACCTCCGGGGCAGCACGAGCCAGCGATTCCTGGAGATCGACGCAGGCGTCGCGGATGTCGCGGGGCAGTTCGACGGCGATGAAGGTACGCGCTCGGGCCATGTTCCACTCTCCCACGCCGGCGGGGCGGGAGAGCGTGTCTCACCCCGCAGCCCGGCGTTCGTTCAGGCGGTTGAGTTTGTTGTACATGGTCTTGAGGCTGATTCCTAGCTCCGCCGACGCCGTCGTCTTATTTCCGTTGTGCCGCTCCAGCGTGCGCAGCAGGTGCGACATTTCGATCTCCTCGAGCGTGCGCGGCGTGTCGTCCTCGTCGGCCCGCATGGTGCCGGGGCGTCCGCCTCCCTGGGAGAGTCGGCGGACGAGGTTCGGCAGGTGTTCCGGGAGGATGCGCCCGCCGCCCGCGATGGTGAAGGCGTACTCCATCACGTTGTAGACCTCGCGGACGTTGCCCGGCCAGTCGTGCTCCTGCAAGACCTTGATCGCCTCGGGCGACAGCAGCCCGGCGACCTGCTCCGGCGTCCGGCGTGCGGCGCGCGCCAGGAGGTGCAGGACGAGGTCCGGGATATCGACCCGCCGCTCGCGCAGCGGGGGGAGGCGGACCTCGAACGTGTTGATGCGGAAGTAGAGATCCTCGCGGAACGTCTCGTCGCGGATCATCTGGCGCAAGTCCCGGTGCGTCGCGCACAGGACGCGCACGTCCGTGCGGAACGGCTTGGAGTCGCCGACCCGGCGGACCTCCTTCGACTCGAGGAATCGGAGTAGCTTCACCTGGAGGTTCTTGGGCAACTCGCCGACCTCGTCGAGGAACACGGTCCCGCCGTTGGCCACCTCGAAGATGCCCTTGTGGTCGCGGTCCGCGCCGGTGAACGAGCCTTTGACGTGGCCGAAGAACTCGCTCTCGACGAGGTG
>JANXSH010000342.1 GCA_025356615.1 Planctomycetia bacterium
AGCCAGTAGTTTCGAGGATCACGGGTAGTCGCTGGTTAGACCCCACCCCCCAACCTCCCCTAAAAGGGAGGGGAGCCGGAGGCATGTCTGAAGGCGTGAAGTCTCGCTCTGATCCGGTCTTGCTCCCCCCGCTCCCTGCGGGCATAGGTATCTACACAAGAGAAAGGGTGAAGTCTCCCAGCGTCCGACCCCACCCCCCAACCCCCTCCCCTAAAAGGGAGGGGGAGCCGGAGGCATGTTTGAAGGGGTGAAGTCTCCCATTGTCTGGTCTTGCTCCCCCTCCCTTTTAGGGGAGGGGGTTGGGGGGTGGGGTCGAACCAGCGACGACCCGTGATCCTCGAAACTACTGGTACGCGACCGGCTCGCCCAATTCATTCACACACTCCGAGTCCTCGAGCGCGTCCGAGTCGGTCGTCGGTGTGCTACAGTGCGAGGTCGATCGTTCGATCGATGACGACTTGGTCATCCAATTCCCAGCCTTTCTCGAGGCGAACCTCCTCCCAAAAGCGGCGGTGGCGCACCCGGATGCGAATCCTTGCTGCCGTGTCGGGCAGGCGGACCGACAAAACGTCCGGCACCTCGGGCCGGAGGCGCGTGTCGATCGGCTTGGGGAGCGATCGCCAGAACGGCGCGGGAGTTCGGCCGTCTTCGTCGCGCAGCTGGCGGGCGTAGAGCCGACCGATCGTGCCGTCGAGCGTGTGGCCCACGGAGGGCGGAAGGCGCGGCCCCGCGAGCGCCTCGACGACTCGCCCCTGACTGTCGAGCGCCTCGACCGAGAGGATCAACTGCCGATCGATGAAACCCGTCGGCACGCGATGGCCGGCCCCCTTGGCTGTGAGCCGAATCGTCACTTCGATGTCCACGCCCCGTTTCGTCTCTACCCGAAGGTCGAGACTGCGGCGGAGCATGGCGGCTCGACTGCCGTCCCAGAAGTCATGGTTGCCGAGTGTCGTGGCGTCGCGCTTGATGCCACCCTTGCCGGGGGCGATGTTCGTCATTTGGCCCGTCGGCTTCATGTGGCACGACTGGCAACTCTGGCCCGCACGTCCTGCCGGACTCAATTGCCACTCGCTGTAGGTGGTGTAGACGTGGACGCCGAAGACGACGCCCTCGTGGCACGAGGCGCAAAAGCGACTGTCACGCATGAACGGCGAGTGGACATCCTCGCCGCGATCGACATCGTCGAGCGGGCCGAAGAATCGCTGCCCCTCGCTCGGACGGGAGAGGCGAAGGCCGTAGCGCCCGTGGGTGAAGCCGACCTCTCCCCCGGCGGGGCCGGCGACCTTGTGGCAAAAGTCGCAGTGGACCCCGTGAGCGGCGACGCCGCCAATCTTCCGCAGGTCGTAGAGTGCCGGGTCGTCGGCGGCGAGGGAGGGCGCGTGACAGGACGCGCAGACACCCGAGCCGTCGGGGTGTTCGTGGAGCAAACTCCACGAGCGACGGCCCCCTTTCGGACCGCCGGCGTAGAGGTCCATGAAGTGTCGCCCCGTCGCCGAGCGCGCGTGGCCCCCGCGATCCCATTCGCGGTGGATCGCCGGGTGACAGTTGCCACAGCGGGAGGAGTCCGCCGCGTCGGGGGTCGGATCGACCCAGGCATACGCCTCGTCGTCGTCCAGGTGGAGAAACGACAAGCGAAGGAGTCCGTGACGCGAGGAGCCGATGAGGAACCCGTCACGCGAAGCCGTGATGCGTCGATTCCCGGCGCGAAGAGGGAGTGTGAAACTACCGTGAAGATTGGAGCGAGTCTCGATCGAGGTGCCTTGGTGGCGAACGACCGCGTCGGCGATCGGCCCATCCGGGCCGAGGACCACACCGTGAAGGGCGGGCGAAGAGACGGGCAGCAGGGAGAGCGAAACGACGAAGGCCGCGACGAGCAGGAGCAGCCCGGTGCGGCCCATAGGAAAGCGACCTCGCTCAGGCGCGGACGACCTCGATCTGGTTTCGGAGCTGTCGGCCGTGCATGAGGGGGAGGACCGTCTCCTGGGCTACTTGCTTGAAGTAGTAGCGCGGGACGATCCCCGTCAGCACGACCTCGGTCGGCGTCTCGGCAACGTCGATCCGGCGCAGCACGGCAAAGAGACTATGCTGCAAGGCGGAAACCACGGGTGAGGAATCGAGCGTCGATGACAGGTACATACGCATAATCCTTTGGCGGCTTCGTCCAGGAGAGACTCATTCCATCCTCGAAATGTATACTATCCGCCTGATCGCTCCCGATCAATCCTTCCTCGCATGAATTTTCGATGTAATCCCACTTTTCGAGGGAGACTCTCCGGTTCGATCGAATCTTCTGATAAGGTATGCGGGCGATGATCCCGGTATGCTGGAGTCAGGTTCCACTCGCCCCCTGTACCATTGGTATCTACCCAAACGATGGGGTGGGAGGATGAGTCGGATGCTGGTTAGACCTAACCCCCTAACCCCCTTCCCTAAAGGGTAGGGGGAACCGGAGGCATGTCTGATGGCATCAAGTCTCCC
>JANXSH010000382.1 GCA_025356615.1 Planctomycetia bacterium
CTGCGCCCGATCCTCCTCGGCGGGCGGGAGGCCGACCGCGCGATCGATCGCCTCGTCGCCGAAAAGGTGCCCGTGATCTTCCGCCTCGACCTCGCCGATGAGAAGAGTCCGCTCGTCGTGGCCGCCGAGCGTAACGCGCCGCCCCGCGTCAAGAAGGACCGCAAGGAGCGCCGCGCGCGCGAGGCCGCCTGCCCCGCCGTCCTGCATAAGCGAGGCGTCCCCTTCGCCTTCTCGACGCACGGCATCGGGGGCGACAAGCCGGGCGAGACCTTCCAGGCCAACCTCCGCAAGGTCATCGCCGCCGGTCTCCCTGCGGAAGCCGCCCTCGTCGCGCTGACCACGGCTCCCGCGAAGATCCTGGCCGCCGAGGGCCAACTCGGGACGATCGCGCGGAACAAGGCCGCCCACATCGTCCTCACCGACGGCGACTTCGACAAGGCGACGACGAAGGTCCGCCAGGTGTTCGTCGATGGGAAACAGTTCCGCCTCGACGAAGCCCCGGCCGTCACCCCGAAGGAGAAAGGCAAAGGCAAGGACAGGCCGAAGAAGGACGCCGACGAGCAAGACCCAGCCGTGAAAGCGGACCACGACAGCGAGATCGAGGCCGACCGCAAGCCCGCGACCCGCACCGGCGGAGACGTGCTGCTCAAGAACGCGACGGTCTTACCCGTCAGCGGCGACGCCATGCCGAAGACCGACATCCTCATCCGCAAGGGGAAGATCACGACCATCGGCACGCAACTCGAGGCACCCGAAGGGGTGAAAGAGATCGACCTCGAGGGCTTCTTCATCATGCCCGGCATCATCGACACGCATTGTCACTTCGCGATGAGCGGCGGGGTCAACGAGTTCTCCCTCAGCGTCGTCCCCGAGGTTCGCGTGCGGGACATCATCAACAGCGAAGACGTGCAGATCTTTCGCGCCCTCGCCGGCGGCGTGACGACGGCCCGACTCCTCCACGGCAGCGCCAACGTCATCGGCGGGCAGGACGCCGTCATCAAACTCCGTCGCGGCAAGACGGCGAAGGAGCTCCTCGTCGAGGGCGCGCCGCGCGGCGTCAAGTTCGCCCTCGGCGAGAACGTCAAGCGAACCGACGGCCGATTCCCGAACACACGCATGGGGGTCGAGGCCGGGTACGTCCGCGCCTTCACCGAGGCGCGCGAGTACCGCCAGCGCTGGGACGACTACGCGGCGACGAAGGACGGCGTCCCGCCCCGCCGTGATCTCCGCCTCGAGGCGCTGGCCGATGTCCTCTCGGGGGACCTGCGGGTCCACTGCCACTGCTACCGCGCCGACGAGATCCTGATGCTGCTGCGCGTCGCGGATCGATTTTCGTTCAAGGTCCGCTCGCTACAACACGTCCTCGAGGGCTACAAGGTCGCCCCCGAGATCGCGAAGCACGGCGCGTCGTGTTCGCCCTTCTCCGACTGGTGGGCGTACAAGTGGGAGGCCGCCGACGCCATCCCCCATTGCGCCGCCCTCTTGCAGCACGCGGGCGTGAGCGTCTGCCTCAAGTCGGACAGCAACGAGCTGATGCGCCACATGTATCAGGAGGCCGCCAAGATGGTGAAGTACGGCGGCATGAGCGAGCGCGAGGCGCTCGCCCTCATCACGCTCAACGGCGCGAAGCAGCTTGGAATCGACAAGCGAACCGGGAGTATCGAGGTTGGAAAGGACGCGGACCTGGCGATCTTCAATGGCCATCCGCTCAACAGCTTTGCCCGCGTCGAGATGACCCTCGTCGATGGCGAGGTCTACTTTGAGCGCAAGGACCGAAAGCCTCTTGCCATCGCTGCCATCGCTCCCGCGAAGCCCCTCACCTCCACGCTGACACTGCCCGACGCACGCACCGGCGATGCCACGATCTTCGACGCTGTCGTCCACCCCGTCTCGTCCGCGACGATCGCGAAGGGGACCATCGTCGTCCTCAAAGGGCGGATCTTCTCGGTCAGCGAGACGACAGACGCCGACCGCAACGTCGCCGGGGCGATCAACGCGAAGGGTTTGCACGTCTACCCCGGCATGATCGACGCGGCGT
>JANXSH010000385.1 GCA_025356615.1 Planctomycetia bacterium
ACACGGCGGACCGTCGTTCCGCCGTCTGGCAGTCCCTCTGTGCCGCACGACCCCTCCCCCCCTGGCTGAGGGGTCGTGCGGCAAAGAGGGACTGCCAGACGGCGGAACGACGGTCCGCCGTGTCAGATGGGATGTCTTGGCGTTTTTTGGTCTAGACAACGGGGTCCACTATATAGCTTCCGCAACTCACGTTCGGCTTTCTGCCTCGTAGCATCTACTTCGTCCAGTTCCCGAAGAACCGAGTTCACGTCAATTGACTCCTCCGGCTCGAACGTGTCCACGAAACGTGGGATATTCAGGTTGCATTCATTCTCCTCGATCTCGGTCATCTCCACGAGGCGAGCATGTTTGCCGAGTTCCACTGGGTCGGCGTAAAGCGCCACAAGTTCCTGACCCACTGTCTCAATAGCATGACGGTCTTCCTGGGCCAGCTTACGGACCTCGGCGATCTGCTCGTCCCGCTCGGCCAACTTCTTGCGGGGTTTCTCCAGCGACTTTTCGACCTTCGCCTTGGCCTTCTCCAGCTTGTCCTTCTCGGTCTTGTTCTTGGCCCTGGCGATCCCGGCATCGGCGGCGGCGAGGTCCACCTGCAACGTCGTCACCGCGTCCTCGAACTCCTGGTATTCCACCATCAGCCGGGCCACGTCTTCGGCCTCCTGAGTGGTCACAACGCCTTGCAGTCGGGTCGAGTGCTTCGTAACGAGTTTCGTCGCCTTGGCCGCGTCCCCGTAGGCGTGGTAATGGACCAGGATACGCATGATGTCCTGGGGCCGGAGCTTGTTCTTGTTCGAGAGTTCGCGGTAGTGCCGGGCGGCGTAGACGAACAACACTTTGTCGCGCCGGTCGGCGGGTCGCTTCTTCTTCAGGATGAGCAAGCACGCGGGAACGCCCGCGCCATAGAAGATGTTGAGCGGCAGGCCGATCACGGCATCGATCATGTGCGCGTCGAGCATCCCCTTGCGGATCAGGTATTCGTCGTCGGCCTTGCGGCGGCGAATCTTCGGCTCGCCATCGTCGTCGAACTCGCCGGTTTCGTCTTCGATCTCCGGCTGGCCGCGAAACAGCACACCCTGGGGACAGACGATGCCGCAGCGTCCTTTCTCCTGCGCCGAGGCGATGATGTGCTGGATGAAGGCGAAATCGCCGCTGCTCGTAGGCGGCTTGCCGTAGATCATCCGGTTGAACGGGTCTTTGAAGCCTTCCTTGCCCTGGCCCTTCTTCGCCTTCTTGATGGCTTCTTCGGTGCGCTGGTCTTCTCGCAGCCACCAAGCGTCATCGGAGAAGGGGAAATTGGCGATCACCACGTCGAACTGCTCGACGCCGCCGTCGGATTTGAGGAATTGGGGGTCGGTCAGCGTACTCTTGCCGCCCTTGATGTCGGCCTCCAGGCCGTGCAGGATCATGTTGATCCGCGCGATGGCGTAGGTGGACCAGTTCATCTCCTGACCGCGATAGCGGATTTCGTCGGGCCGATGCCCCTGCTCGATGAGGAAGTCGGCGGAATGGATCAACATCCCACCCGAGCCGCAGGTCGGATCGTAGACCGTCTCGCCGGGTCGCGGTTCGAGACAGCGGATCAGGATGTCCACCACTTCGGGCGGGGTGAAGAACTCGCCCGCCTTGGCCCCGGCGTCGTCGGCGAACTGCTTGATGAGGTATTCGTAGGACCGGCCCAGGATGTCCGGCTCGACGTGGGCGTTCGACAGCGGGATGCCGTTGAAGTGCTGGACCAGGGCGTGAACGACCGTATTCGGGATGAGCTTGTCATTGCCATCGGGGGCGGGCTGGTTCCAGTCCACGGTGAAGACGCCGACCAGATCCTTGTTGGCAGCGGCGATCCCCTTCGTCGCCTTGGTGAGCGCCTCGCCGATGTTTCCGGAGACGGCCAGCACGTCGCCCCAGTGGCATTCGGGCGGGATAGTGAAGCGGTGGACGTGGCTGCTCTTGAGAAGCGCCCGCCGCTGGGCATCGTTCAGCCTGACTCCGGTTTCCTTCTCCTGGTGGGCGATGACCTCCTGGGCCTCGTAGTCCCACTGGTCCGAGAGCCTTTTGAAGAACATGAGCGTCAATATGTACGTCTTGTAGTCCTGCCCGGCCGTCTTGCCGCGCAGGATCTTCGCGGCCCCCCACAGGTGCGTCTCGAGCTGCTGCTGGGTCATCTTCGCCATCGGGTGCCTTCTCGCGATCCGGTCTTCCGTTCGGAACAGTCCCGAGGTGGCCGCATGAACATCGGGGGAATGAGGTGTACACTATCTTGCCAGGCGGTCCTCAGCAAGGCGCCTAGGTGGAATTCAGAGCGATGGGCTATGGAGTCGATCCGAATCAAAGGAATCGCCGAGGGTTGTCCTGGATTGTGGCCTCGTTTCATGGCGTGTAAATGAAGCAGGACTTCGCCCCAATTCGGTTCCAGGGGGGGGAAAGCTGCACGCAGATTCGGGCCAACCATCAACACCATAGAATCAATGCGCGGGTGCCCTTGCGCAGGCCAGCGCGGGGGCGTACCCCTTCCACTGCTGGCGGACCTGCGGGCAGTGTGCGCACTCTAGGCCGGTGCAGGGCGTGGTCCGTTTGGCCCGGTCGAGCCAGTGGAGCCAGACGGTTACGGGGTCGCCGAGGATCCTGACGAAGTAGGTGCGTCCGTCGTGCGGCGTGGACCAGGTGTCAGGTCCGGGGGAGGCGTGGGGGCGCATCGGCCCCCTCTGCCCAAAAAATGGACATGCGAAGTTTCTCGCTGATCAAAGATCATTCTCGTCGCTGTGACTCAGATCGGATCTGAGGTAGAAGCACGATGACGGGAAGTGATCTGTGATCTGATCCTAGGGGCGAAAAAAGGTGCGGCAAGAGGTTCGAGTGTACACCGGGAAGAAATGAAGGCAGCCGGCCCGCTTCTACCTGGACCGGCTGCCTGATTGGGACGTCGCCGTCCCTATTGTACCGGAAGTGAGGTCCCTTCGGTGAGTGGAGCTGGCGAGGATCGAACTCGCGACCTCTTGAATGCCATTCAAGCGCGCTCCCAGCTGCGCCACAGCCCCAACGTGGATTATTCTAACAACCTCGCCCCGGCTGTCAACGTCTCGCCGTGGGATTTGTCGGACCGCTAGAGAAAAGTCCTCATGGTGGTCGAGTGGGAGATGTGTGCTGGTCTGTCTTTTGCGGGTATCCTCGAGGGAAAACGATCGCTCCTCTAGAGGCGGACCATCCACGACGTTCATCGAGCGGGAGTAGCTCGGCTCCTGACCGCGTCGTACACCTCGCGCAGCGTCACGTCGTTGGCCCGCGCCACCCGCGCACAGTCCTCGTACTCCGGCGTGAGGATGTCCAGCCCCGCGCGCCAGCCTCGCTTGGCTTTCACTTCCCCCCACGGCGTCGATACCGTTACCGCCTCGCGCCGGAGCTTCGCGCGATCGGCCTTGTGGCGGCGCACGCCGAACGTCCCGGTCTGGCGGAAGAGGATCGTTTCCATCGCCTCGACATCGGCGAGGGCCGCTATCACGCCGAGGAGGACGCCGGGGCGGTTCTTCTTCATGCCGATGGCGACGGTGTAGACGTCGAGCGCCCCGGCGGCGAACAGTTCCTCGACGCAGAAGCCGACGACCTCTCCGGGCACGTCGTCGAGGTTCGTCTCCAACACCCAAACTTGGTCGCGCTCGGCGCTCGTGCCGCCCTCTACTTCCCCGACGAAGACGCGGAGGACGTTCGGCTGGTCGAGGAAGTCCTTGGTCCCCGCGCCGACGCCGATCGCGCGCACGGTCATGACTGGAGACTCGACCCACTCTTGCACGACGGTAGCCAGGATGGCCGCTCCGGTCGGGGTCGTCAACTCCGCCTTGATCGTCGAGGCCGCGAGTGGTGCCCCCTTCAGGAGGAGCGCCGTCGCCGGGGTCGGGATCGGCATCACGCCGTGGGCGCACTTCACGGTGCCGACGCCGGTGGGGACCGACCGGGAGGTGATCCGCTCGACGCCGAGCGTGTCCAGCGCGATGGCCACGCCCGCGATGTCGGCGATGGAGTCGAGCGCGCCGACTTCGTGGAAGTGGACGCGCTCGATGGGCATGCCATGCACCGCCGCCTCGGCCTCTGCGAGCCGGCGGAAGATGCGAAGCGCGAGGTCGCGCTGAGTCCCGTTGAGCGCCCCCTTGCCCAGGATTTCTTCGATATCGGGTAAGTGGCGATGCTCGGTCTCCTCGGGGGCGTCGATGAAGACCCGCGTCGCCGCGAAACCGCCCTTGCGGACGCGCTCGACCTCCACCTTGATCGGCAGGCCGAGCGAATCCAGCCCCGCGCGGATGGCGGCGAGGTCCGCCCCCGCGTCGATGAGCGCGCCGAGCGTCATGTCGCCGGAGATGCCGCTGAAGCAGTCGAAGTGCAAGGCACGCATGTTGTGACCCTCGAAGGAAGAAAGCTTACCCGTAGACTAGGAGAGCGAAGCGTTGCGTTTAGCGTCCGGCCCGGCTAGGGGTTCAGGGTTTCCGCGTATGTACCTTACGCCCCGGCCCTGCGCCACCCTTGCGGTTGAAGAGAGAACGTCCGTTCGCATAGCGGCTGCCTTTACCTCGGATTTCAGGCATCCCTCGGCCAGTCATCAGCAAGAGTGGCGCAGGGCCTTTCTCTATTGATAGAGGACAATGTAGGATGACGCACCAGAACGATCGCCTCGAACTCTTTCGCGCCGCCTGCCGCCTGGCCCGCCCCCGGACGTTCCTCGTCCTTGGGTCGGGCCTCGGGAGCGTCGTCGATCGCGTCGAGCCGATCGCGCGGATCGGCTTCACGGACGTGCCGGGCCTCCCGCCCTCGGGGATCGTGGGCCATCGCGGAGAGTTCGTCCTGGGCCGGCTCGGCGGCCGGGCCGTCCTCCTCGGTGCGGGTCGGCTGCACTACTACGAAGGCCATCCCTGGGAAGTGGTGACGCGCCCGATCGAGTTCGCCGCCGAGATGGGCGTCCGGGA
>JANXSH010000402.1 GCA_025356615.1 Planctomycetia bacterium
TCGGCTACGAACTCGTGGAGATCGACGAGAAGGCGAAGACCGTTCGCCTCCTCAAAGCGGGCATGCGGCTCGACCTCGGCGGCATCGCCAAGGGCTACGCCGCCGACGAAATGCTCCGCGTCCTGGCGCGGCACGGCCTGACGCGCGCCCTCGTCGCCGCCGGCGGGGACATCGCCGTCGCCGACGCCCCGCCGGACAAGCCGGGTTGGACGGTCGCCATCGCCGCCGTCGATGCCAAACAGGAGGGGCCGCGCTACCTGACGCTGTCCCGCGCCGCCGTCTCGACTTCGGGCGACGCCGAGCAACACGTCGAGATCGGGGGAAAACGCTATTCCCACATCGTCGATCCGCGGACGGGCCTCGGCCTCGTGGGCCGGATGAGCGCTACGGTCGTCGCGCCGGACGGGCTGACCTCCGACAGCCTCACGAAGGTCGTCGCCATCCTGGGGGCCAAGAAAGGATTCGTGATCCTCGAGAAGTACAGGGGCGTCAGTGGACGCCTCGTCGAGAAGCTCGACGACAAGACGGAGGTGACTGCGTCGAAGACATTTCCGAAACTGCGCGAGGCGGGGAAGTAGTGCTCGAGATGCGGAAACCCGGTTCTCCGCCACGCTTGCTGAGGACCAGGCGGGGAGGTAAGGAGCCGCGCACGAAGTCAGCGGGGAGTCAGGGACGCTCGTCACTGCGTACATCGCCGTAAGGGACTACTGACAAACCGCTTACTTCGTGCGCGGCTATTTTGCCCCAGCCTGGTCCTCGGCAAGAATGGCGGAGAACCGGGTTTCCTTCTGTGTACTCCTCTGTGTCCTCTGTGCCTCTGTGGTTAGCTTCTTCTTCGAGTCCTACGCCTTCCGCCGCTTCAGCAGCCGTCGCCCTACCAGCGGGTCGCGGTCGGTGAACGGCCCCGGTCCCGCGTCGCGCTCGAGGCAGCGCGCGAAGAGCGACAGCTCCAGGTCGAGTTCGTCCGCGTGCTGGAGGATCAGCCCTTCCGGGATGATCGGCCCCTTGCCGTGTCCGCGATCGGTGTTGTTGGTCAGGATCAGGTGCTCGAGCAGCGCGAGCCATTCTGGGTCGATGTCGCCTCGCTCGCGGGCGGCATCGCGGATCAGGTCTCGGCCCAGGACGTGCGGCCCGGCCAGCCGGCCGGGGACCGTGATCGAAGGGACCGGGGACTCGTCACCGAGTTCGACGACCCGGCCGATGTCGTGCAAGATCGCCGCGGCACAGACCAGGTCGCGGTTGAGTGGCGGGGTGAGTTTGGGGAAGCGCAAGCCGTAACGCTGGGCGAGATCGACGGCGATCGTCGTCACGGCGAGCGTGTGTTCGAGCAGACCGCCCCGGTAGGGGTACGCCCTGTCTCGGGAGGCGGGGAGACGGAGCAACTCCTCCGCGTGCCGGTCGAGCAGGTCGAGGACGAGGCCGCGATGCGCCTCGTGGGCGATGGCCTTCTCGGCCAGTGATCGCAGTTCGCCGAGCAGGAAGGTCGGCTCGAGGGGGGACATTTCGACGAGCGCCGAAGGGTCGAAGCCGTCGGCGGTGTCGGCGTCCTTGACCGGACGCAGGTTCACCAGTTCGATCTGCGGCCCGTAGCGTTCGTGTTCGGTGTAGACCGCCCGGAGCTTGTAGAACTGACCGGGCCGCCATTCGTTCTCGGTCAGGGCATACCAGCGATCGTCGCTCCAGACCATGAGCGAGACGGTACGGCGGGCGTCGCCGAAGCGACAGTGGAAATAGGGCCGCCCCTCGCGCGTCACGCCGCGCACGCGGTCCTGGAGGATCGCGAAGAAGTCCCCCGGTTGGCCGGGGTTGAGTTCACTCAGACGGGACAGAACTGGCTTGGATGGTGGCATGGAAGTGTGGGGCCGATTTCGCCCCTCCTCATTCGTGAACCTCTCCCGAGAGACATAAGAGATGGGAGGAGTCTTCGATGTCGTTCAGCATAGGAGGTGATTCGCTCGACGCCAGCGATATTTCCTCTTTTCGGGGCAGAGGATCACCAATATCGTAAAGAAGTTAACCACGGAGAACACAAAGAAGGAATAGAATCAGGCGTCCCGTTCTTCCTCCATTGCTCATTCTCTTCCTCCCTCTCTGTGTCCTCTGTGACTCTGTGGTTAACATCTTTCTTTCCCTCGATCGAGGCCGGCCCCGATGTCCAACTCTCCATCCCCCAAGCCCTGGTATCGCACGGCGTGGAGATTCGTCAGGGGATGCCTCATCTTCCTCGTCGTCGTCTTTCACCTCTTCCTCCTGGTGGTCCGCAACCCGCTCGACCTCTGCTACAAGGAGGTCAAGGAATGGTTGATGAAGACGCCGATCTGGACGGTGAGCAAGAGCGAGGAAGACCCCCCGCCGTCCCCCACTTGGTGGGATCGCTACGGCGAGGAGTTCGAGCTGGTGGATCGTTTCACCTGGAGATACGACAACTTCGTCGGCTGCGAACAGGGGTGGAGCATGTTCGCCCCACCCGTCGCGCGCGGGGCGAGCTTCATGGCCGTCCGCCTGGAGTTCCTCGACGGCACGAGCGAGTTGCTCCTGTCGGACAACGAGCCGGTCGATCCGACCCGGTATTTCCGCCTCGGGGGTTGGCAGACGAGGAAGCTGGAAGACTACCTCATGTGGCCCCCCGATGATCTCTATTCGGACCCGAAGCCCCGAACGATGTGGGAGAACAACGCCCGGCATGCGATAGGCAAATGGCGGGCGGCCTCTCCCGACGATCCTCGCGAACTCGCGCGCGTCGTGTTCCTGCGCCGGCGCATCAAATTCCCCGAGCCGGGCGAAGAGTACGAGGATCCGTCCGCCCGCGAAGAACGAGACTTCGCAACCTTCGACGCGGAAGGGCGGTTGCTGCCATGAGCGTCCTGCGACCACTCGTCGATTTCTGGGTGAAGCCCATCCGCGCCGAGCCTCTGGCGCTGTTCCGCATCCTCCTGGGCTTGACCATCCTCGGCTCGCAGCTCACCGGCATCCTGCTCTCGATGGACCTGACGTGCGGCCCCGAGGGGCTGCGCCCGATCGAAGTCAGCGACAAATGGATCGAGGACCAGGGCCGAACGCTCCTCCTGCGGGGGCCGGTCAGCCTGCCACTGCTCGGCAAGTGGCTCCCGGAGGGTCTGGCGAAGAAGTACCCCCGGCTCGAGAACTGGCTGCCCGCCCCGGCGCAGGCCGCCTGGGCCGAGTGGGGGGAGCAACTTTCGAGTCACTATCTCCTCTTCGGGATCTATCTCGGCGCGCTGGTCTTCCTGACGCTCGGCTTCCGGTCTCGGTTCATGGCCCTCGTCGCGGCGCTGTTGGCGGCGACCTTCCATCATCGGCTCCCGGAACTGATGAACGGCGGCGACGCGCTCTTTCGTAACGGTCTGTACTACCTGATCCTGGCCCCGTCCGGGGCGACGTGGTCGCTCGACCACCTGCTTCGCCGACGACGGGCCGTCGCGCGGGGCGAGCCGATCTCCGACGAGCCGGTCTTGATCGAGCCGTGGTCGGTGCGCCTGATGCAGCTCCAATTGTGCTTCGTCTACCTCTTCACGGGCGTAGTGAAACTGGGCGAAGACTACTTCAACGGCGTGGCCATCTACTGGGTGCTGAACGACACCGCCGTTTCGCGGTGGCCCTACGGCATGGTTCCGATACCGCTGTTCGTCTGTAGGCTGATGACCTGGGGCACGCTGGCGTTCGAGTTGACCTTCATCGTCCTCATCTGGATCAAGCCGCTGCGTCGCTGGCTGATCCTGGCCGGGCTGGGGTTGCACCTCGGCATCCTGGTGACGATGGAGATCGGCTGGTTCAGCCAGGTCACGATGTGTTGGTACGCGCTGTTCGTCAGCGGTGAGACACTGGCTCGGTGGGAACGCGGAGGCGAGCGAATCGACCCGAGTGATGGATCCCTCCCGCCGGAATCGGGTGAGACACGATTTTCCGTGCGCCGGGGCGAGCGAATCGGCCCGAGTGGAGGAATCCCCGTATGACCCGCCCCCTCATCCTCGTCGCCCTCGTCGGCCTCTCGGGCTTTGCCCTCGCGGATAAGCCGGAGATCACCTCCGGGATCCTCGAGTTGAAGCTCCCCTACAGCGTGACTCCGCCGACCGGCTCGCCGGAGCGCG
>JANXSH010000054.1 GCA_025356615.1 Planctomycetia bacterium
GTCACCTCGGATCGCAGCCAGCGCGACCTGAGCCTTGAACGCCGCCGAGTAGTTCTTCCGCTGTCGTCCCATTTCGTTCCCCTTTCTTGGGCCACTCGATAGCTTATCGAGTGGTCCAGTTATCGGGGTCCACTATAGGTAGGAAGCTCTTGAGGTACTTGGTGCGATACAAAAGGCGAAACTCAAACCGTCGAGCCATTGTCTGAACGAGAACGCCACTGCAAGCGACAGAAGCGAGTAGTGGGACGAACGGGTCGGACCAGGCGGTATAGAGGAAGGTCTCTTTGGCTTGGTTGGATTGGGGACGGAATCGCTGGAGACCGACGAAGGCAGCCAGCTCGATCAGCGGTCTCGTTCGGCTCCTCATGTCGAGCGAATCCAAACTGAATCCAACATCGATCGACGAGGATTGGCCACCGATGTCGGCATCGAAGTACAGGGGCAAACTGCCATCACTTGATGGTTCCATCAACCATCGCGTCGGCGGGAGTTCTTGCCATGCTGCATCCCGGAGTGGCTTTTGCATCCCGCGCACGAGATCGATCACGAATTGTTTCCCGGCCCAAGTCTTGAACTTGTCGCCACCCGCACGGTCATCACTCCACCAATCGATCCAGATGTCGAATGGATCGTGGAGATGAATCCGTTCTTCTTCCCACAACTTGGACAGGCACGACTTTTCCGTCTGATCTTGTTGGGTGAGTCTCGTTTTCTTCTTGTTCAACAGCTTCTTGAGACGGGCGATCTGATCCTCCGTCATTGTGCTGTTAATCGCACAGGTGGCGAGTTTGGTTAGCAACTCAGTTGCATCACCATCGCCAGGATTCACCTTGCGGGTGATCGTGAACTCAGGCCCGGAAGCAGAAAAGGCTCCCTCCGCTCCCCCAGGCCAAAGCCGGTCCGCGAGTTCGAGCATCCCACAGCATGCGAAGAACTGCCCCGGATTCGTCAGGTCCACCTTGATTCGGATGCTCATTTCACCTCCACGATCTGCGAAGGATTCGCGCTCGCAGCATAGTCGGCGGCTCGCAGCAGCGATTCCAGATACGCCAGCCCCCAGCGCCCGTACTTCCGTTGCAGCTTCGCGAACCGACGCGGCACCGCTCGTGCCACTTCGTTCGAGATCATCTCCGACCGCTCCGGGTCGAACGCCTTGGGGAAATGCGGACGACCGTTCCCGTGGTGAACCGAGATCAGGTGTAGCACCAACTCTTTCACCTCGTCCGGGAGCTTCTGGAAGTCCTTTTCCGCATCACAGTCGATGAGCGAGCCGAACTCGTGGCGATAGTCCGTGATTTCCGTAGGTCTCCAGACCCGGCCCGTTTTCGGGTCTTTGCCGGACTTGGCGTGCCAGTCGGTCGGATTGGGGTTGCCGATGCTCCGCTGCCACACGATTCGCTTCTTGCCGAGGTCATGGAACTTGGCCGCATGAACCAACGCCGTGTGTAGGTCGGGGTGTGCCTGCAACAACTTGTCGGCCAACGCCTTTGCTCCGTTCTCCACGTCCGTGGTGTGATGCTGCCAGGTGATTGGCGCTTTCGCAGACTTCGACCCGTCATCGTCGGCCGAATTGGGGCGGGTGAACCAGTACCAGGACCGGCCTGGGGTGTCCTCATCGTCTTCAGAAGGGGGAAGATCGATTCGGCGGATCAGACGCATCCCTTCGGTTTTCTCGTCGAATTCATCGTCGTCGCCCCAGCCCCGCCTTCGATGCTGCTTGGTCTGCTCGGCGTCCTGATACCACTCCTCCGACACGTCGTATTCAATCGCTTTCACAAACGGCTCGTTGCCTTGGAGGAGTCCGCCACTGAAGCCGCCAGCGTGCGGCGGAAGCAGGACTGTGCGACCGGCAAGGCTAACCAATGGCCGCGGCGGCTTGCGGTTGTCCTTCTCGATCAGTTTTTGCAGTGGATAGATAGTCACCGACCCGTCCGGTTCGATTACCCAGGCCGATAGCCGCTTGTTCGGTTCGTGCTTCGCGTCGCGTGCCGCGATCGCCTCCAACTGCTCGAACGCTTTGTTCTTGCCATAGGTCGGCAATCTCAATTGTTCGTGCGGTTTCAGCGGATACAGGTCGAGAACGTCTTCGGGATCGAGTTTGTTATGGTGGAGAACTTTTGGAGTCAGCACCGCGACTTCCTCACGCCACGCGATCGTGGTTTGGGGTGGGTCGTTGCTGACTCCATGCAAATACGGTTCGACGGGTGGCCGCCCAGGGAGCTTTCCACGGATGGTGGTGAGCGCCCATGCGTCGAATAATATGTCGGACACCGGCAAGATGGTGGGTTGGGGACTGAACGCCTCGCGGCAACGGTTCATATCGAGTTTGCCCAACCCAGCCGGACTGCCATCCCCGTTCAACTCACGAACCAATCCCAGTGTCTTCTTCACCTGCGAATCGTAGTCGTCCTTTTCGTCAAGATCCTTCTCCTTCGGATAGACGATGTCGATGCGCGTATCGTCGCGGTCGCCGAAACGATTCACCCTTCCGAACCGCTGGGCCATGCTATCGAACGGGGTCAGGTCGCAGACGAGGTGATCCGCCGAGATGTTGACCCCGACCTCGCCCGCGCTGGTACAGACGAGATACACCGTATCCTTACTTGGTTCGGCCTTCGGCAAGAAGCGACGAAAGATCGGGCGCTCGACCAACTCGTCGCGTTCTTTGCCCCGAAGTGTTCCGGTCAGGATCTCAAATGAGTCCTTCGGGAGCTTCTTGACGACCTTCTCCACGTCCTCGACCTTCCGCACGAATATCAGCACGGTCTGACCGGGACCACGGTCCTTCATCGCAAGACTGGCGAGCTCGTCGGCCAGTTTCTTCTCGTCTTGATTCTCGTGTAGGTTGACGGCCTTCTTCGCCTTCAATCTTCGCCAAACGACGTGGATCGGCTCCGTCGGCGGATCGAATATCGTGGGCGGAGGGTTCTTTTCTTGTGGCGTCAACTCGAATGTATTGTCCCCACCGCGTGAAGTTGCCGACAACTCCATCACGCGGAAGGTGCGGAACTCATTGCACCGATCTTGCTCCTTCTTGATCGCGATCAGCAATTCCTGAAACGCCGGTTCCAGGTGCGCCTCGTCATGGACGAGCAACACATCTTGTCCGAGAAACCCAGCGTGCAGCGGTCGAGTCTTGAATCCGCATCCATACCCGCTGAACAACAACCGGCTGCCGATCATATCCACCGTCCCGGCGATGATCGCAGGCCGGGCCGGGTCCGCACTCCACTCCCGGTTGTCGGCGAATTGTCCTCGCAAGGTGCTGATAGCGAGCGGGCCTCGCGCCGGATCAGCAACCAATTGCTGAAGATCCTCCTTCACTTGCAAAACGATCGGGATGGGTGGCCCGAACTCACCCAGGAGTTGATCCCGGAGTTTCATCGCCTCGTCGGTGGACTGATCGACAACCGTCCGACGGTTCACCACATACACCAACCGCCGTGGCACCTTCGTCGGCGCGTGTGCCAGGGCGAGCAACCATATGTGAATGATCGAGGTTTTGCCAAGCCCAGTCGGGAGACTGCACGAGGATCGAAACTCGCCGACGATAAAAAGTTTATACATCTCCCATTGCCAGGGAAACGGTGGATTCCCGGTCAATGCCGCGAACGCCTTACTGAATTCGTCCTCATTCATGGGCAATCTCGATTCTCTTTATTCCGCACACGCACGGTTCAAACGTATAGTATCTGTGGACAGGTGCAGTGTCCACGATTAAATCACCAACACCACGTCCCGCCCCTCCGCTGGCTCCGTGGGCCGGCCGAGGGCTTCGATCGCCCCGACGCACTTGGGGCACATCGGGATGAGCAGCACCTGGTCCTCGTCGTGTTTGATCAATTCATACAAGCGGTTTCGCAATCGCACGAAGTCCGTCGCCGAGACGCGGCACAGGAACACGCTCAGTTGTCGCCGGTAGCCATAATCCTCGCACGCCGAGGCCACCTTGCGCAGGCGTTTCGGGTCGCTGATGTCGTAGCACACGAGGAAGCTTTCCATCAGCGCACCATGAACCCGGTGTACGCGGGAATGCTGCCGCGCACATACGCGGCGAGCATGCGGGCTTGCACCTCGAGCATCCGAGAGTAGGACATCTTGTAGCCGTAGACCGGGTGCGTGACGATGGTTGTCTTTCGCTGCTCGTAGGCGCGGAAGAACGTCTTTCGGCCCTCGTCGGTCAGGTGGCAGGCGTCCTTCCAGACGAGGAAGTCCTTCGGCGTCAGCATCTCGTTGTTGATGATCGTCAAGACCACGCTGTCGGCGATGACGGCGCGGAACTCCTCGAGGAGGTCCAGGGCGAGCGAAGGCTTGCCGTGCCTGTTGGAGTGGAAGAACCCCTTGTAGGGGTCGAATCCGACGGTGCAGACCGCCGAGAAGCAGTCCTTGGACAGCATCGCGTAGGCGAACGACAGGAGCGCGTTGACGGGGTCGCGCGGCGGGCGGCGGTTGCGGACCGTGAAGTCGAAACCCTCGCCCGGCGGTCGCGTCTTCAGGAAGCGGTTGAACTCGCCGAAGTAGAGCGCCGCGCCCTGGCCCTCCCGGCCCAGCACCGACTCGAGCGAGTCGGCCTCGTCGAGCTTGCGCAGCAGGTCCGCGATGCCCCGCGCGGCAGGCTCTTCGCTGCCGCGGTCGCCTTCGCTCCGCAGGGAGCGCATGAGGAGGGTTCGTTGGTTCGTGAGCTTCGCGCGGACGACGGCCTTCGCGAGTTTCAGGCACTCCCCCTCGTCGGCGAAGTGGCGGAACTGCGCCTCGCGCAGGCCGACGTTCTTCGGCATCGCCGGCATGAACGTCCCGAGGAACCGCCCGTAGCCGGTCAGGTACATCACCGGGATGTCGTTCGCGGCAAGCGTCTCGAGCGCCTGGGTGGACACCTGGACGTTGCCACACACGACGACTTGGCGGACGGCGTGCATCGGCACCTTGCTCAGCTCGCGGCCGTCCTTGCGGACGACGAGGTGTTCGCTCCGCTTGCCGACGTGCGAACCAGGCTCCTGCACATACAACACCGCCCCGTCGTCGCTCTGGGGGATGACGCGCGTGATGCCCGGCGGCGGCGCGTCGTCGGACCGCGTCGGCACGCCGATCTGGTAGAGCGTCTCCTCCGGCAGGCACACCGGGGCGAGCGAGCAGCCGAAACAGCGGTGGCGCAGTTCCGCCGGCAACGGCTCCGGCGGGGCGTCGCGGGCCGACAGCTCGTTACACAGGGCGATGGCCCGGCGCGTCTTGTCGCGCAGGGCGTCGTCGAAGAAGACCTCGACGCGCTCCCGCGTCCCGGCGTAGAACTGGTAGCCGCACGGGACCGGCTTGCCGTAAGCCTCCTCGATGAGCATCCCCTGGGCGCAGAGTTGGACGGCGTCGTTGTCCCACGAGGTCGTCTTGCCGTCGTCGTCGCGCGGAGCGCTGCCGTGCTTCGTCTCGACGGGGTACGGCTCGCCGCCCTTCTCCTCGATCAGGTCGAGGACGCCGGAGATGCCGAGCGACTCCGAGGACAGGGACACGCCGCGCGACCGGACGGCGTCGCCGTCCTTGCGCGAGCGGTTCGCCAGTTCCGGGTCGTCCACGCGGCGGT
>JANXSH010000055.1 GCA_025356615.1 Planctomycetia bacterium
CGCCGCCCGGCGGAGGGCGTGCAGTTCGGGCAGCGCCGGTAGGCGGAGGTGCCAGAGACGCTCGGCGTCGTCGGGCGTCTCGGCGACGCGCGAGAACAGTCCCATCCGTTCGCGCAACACCACCAGCGAAGCGACTTCGCGCGCCGCGGCGATGGCGTCCTCTTGCGAGTCCGCCTCGAACTCGACGAGCAGGACGGCCTCGGCCCCCTCGGGGACGACCTCGGCGAGGGTCGGCTCCCCGCGCGCCAGCCGCAAGAGCCGTCGATCGAGCAACTCGCACGCCGTGGGCCGGAACGTTAGCACGAGCCGGGCCGCGCGTAGCGCGGTGTCCATGCGCGCGAAGCCGAGTAAGACGACGGCCCGGCCGCTGGGGATCGGCTCCGTGCGGAGCGTGGCGCGCGTGAATAATCCGAGTGTCCCCTCGCTGCCGACGAGGAGGCGCGGCAGGTCGAGTTCGCGGTCGCCGAGGATGCCGTGTAGCGCGTAGCCGACGCGGTCCAGCGGCAGCGAGGGGGCCGAGGCGCGGAGTAGTTCGGCGTTCTGCTCAAGGAGCGTCACCGTGGAAAGGACGATGTCGGCGAGTCGATCGGGCATCGCATCATCCGTCGGCCAGCGCGAGAGGCGGGAGACATCCACGGCATCGCCGCTGTCGAGGACGACGCGCAGCGCCTCGACGTGTTCGCGTGTCGTACCGAGACGCGCGGCGCGCGGGCCGCTCGCGTTGGTGGCGAGCATGCCGCCGACGGTGCATTCTCCATGATCGGGGTCCGGCGTGAAGCGCCGACCGACCTTGGATAGCTCCGCGTTCAGCCGCGCCAGGGTGACGCCCGGCTCGACCTCGACGGTCGTCTCGCTCATGCGGATGATGGCGCGAAAGTGAACCGACAGATCGACGACCAGCCCCGCGCCGAGCGCCTCGCCGGCCAGGCCCGAGCCAGCGCCGCGGGGGACGAGCGGTAACTGATTCTCGCCGGCGTAGCGGACGAGGGCGCAGAGATCCTCCTCGTCGCGCGGCACGACGACGGCGGCGGGGCGGATCTCGAAGAGTGACGCATCGGAACCGTAGAGGACGCGCGACAGGTCGTCGAATAGTAGCTCCCCGCGAACGACGCCCTGGAGGTCATCCCGGAGGCGAGTGATCTGAGCCGTATCCACGACCGGGCCTCATCTCGGAGACTTGCCTTGGGATAGGAGCTGGACCCGCACGGCCTCCTTGCGGAGCTTCTCTTGGCGGTAGCGTTCGTGGACGGTCAACTCGAACGGCGTGTGGCGTTCGGGATCGACCAACACGCCGCGATGCTCCCCGTCGCAGCGGTAGCAGACCACGACATCCTTGACGAGCAGGTAGAGGATGCCGTCGAACGCGGCAGAGCCGATCAGGATCGCCCAGGTCCACCACCAGTCGTAGAGCCAATAGGTGATCGTCGAGCCGACGAGCGCCGCCAGGAGGATCGTCATCCCGAGCGTGTGGGGGAAGTCCTTCTTGCGGTAGAGTTCATGGCAGTCGCACACCGCGCACGACGGCAACGCCGGGTCGGGCGACGGGGAGGCGACGGCGACGAGGTGGTCGCAGGCCAGGCATTGCCACGAAGCCGCCCCCGGCTCGAGAGTCGGGCCGGGCGTCTCGCAGGCGGGGCAGATGATGCGGATCTTCACTTCTAGTAAGTCTCGAAAAGAGTAGGTGCCGCGAGCCGAGCGGCACTTGGAGTCCGGCTCGGCTCGCCGGACCTACTAAAACGTCAGGCCATCGTCCCGCAGCAGTTGCGCCGTCAATTCGCCCAGGAAGCAGAAGACGACGACGACGTACAGGATGCCCGTGGCCGACTGCGTCGAGCGGATGCGGGCGGTCTGCCAGGCCATCCAGCACAGCAGCGCCGGGGCGACGATGCCCACGAGCCATCGGACGGGCAGCCACAAGAGCAAGTCTCCATTCAGATTAGCCATCGAGTGCCCCGAGGTCCAGCGAAGTAGGGCGAAGCCGTCCACGCCGGCCCGCACGACGAGGGCGATCGCCAGCGCCGCCAGCAGGCGGAAGAGCGGCGTCATGGACATGGTCGGGGTGATGAGGTAGTTGTGCCCCAGGAGCATCGACCCCATCGCCGCGCCGAGCAGCGCCGCTGCGCTGAGGCCGCCGACGAGGGAGGTTTCATCGCGCAGGTAGCACGCCGTGACGAGGACGCCGACCGAGGCGACGATGAGACTGACGCCGCCCGGCGAGCGCTCGAGCGACCACGTTACCGAGCCTGCGAGCGTCAGGATAGAGGCGCTCACGAGGCAGACCATCAGCGGCGTCGGCACCTCGGGCCAGAGCCAGAGGAGTGCCCCGACGCAAAAGCCCAGCGCGACGAGGAACATCGTGCGGAAGAAGTTGGCGCTGACGAGTGGCCGGGTGCCAGGCGCGGGCCGGGCCGACTGGATCGGCGAGAGCAACAACAGACAGCCGAGCAAACCGACGGCGAGTCGGAGGCAGAAATCAGCGAGCTCTGTCATGGCCTCAGCGACCGCCGTAGACGAGGGAGAGGAGTTCACCGCGAGTCAGGGCGTTTTCCTTGAAGATGCCGCGCATGGCGCTCGTCGTCGTGATGCTGCCGGGCTTGTGGACGCCGCGAATCGTCATGCAGGTGTGCGTCGCCTCGAGGATCACCGCGACGCCGCGCGGCTGGAGTTCGCGGACGAGCAGGTCGGCGAGGTTCGCGGTCATGCGCTCCTGCACCTGGGGCCGGCGCGAGAGGACCTCGACGACGCGGGCGATCTTGCTCAGGCCGACGACCTTGCCGGAGGGCAGATACGCGATGTGCGCCTTGCCCATGAAGGGCAAGAGGTGGTGTTCACACATGCTCTCGAAGCTGATGTCCTTGACGAGGACGACCTCGTCATACTTCTCAGGAAACGTCTTGTGGAGGTGGGTCCGGGGGTCGGCCCCCAGCCCGGAGAATAGTTCGGCGTACATCCGGGCGACGCGCGCGGGCGTCTCCTGCAAGCCTTCCCGGTCCGGGTTCTCGCCCACGGCGATGAGGATCTCACGCACGGCGGCCTCGATGCGAGGCAAATCCATAACAGTCTCCGGGCGGACGCGGGGCGAATGGCTATTGTCCGAGAGGGATGGGGGGGAGTCAAGGAGGAGGCAGGCGCGGGATTGCTGAGAGTATAGTGGACCCCGATAACTGGACCACTCGATAAGCTATCGAGTGGCCCAAGAAAGGGGAACGAAATGGGACGACAGCGGAAGAACTACTCGGCGGCGTTCAAGGCTCAGGTCGCGCTGGCTGCGATCCGAGGTGAC
>JANXSH010000437.1 GCA_025356615.1 Planctomycetia bacterium
CGCCCTGAGCGGCGAGGGCGGCCGTCCGTTCGCCGAGGCCCGGCCCCATGACATGTCGCTCTCCTGGTATTCGCCTCCCTGGCCGGATTCCGCCGCCGAAATCGCCCGCCCCATAATCCGTCACGGTCAGAAAAGGATCTCGCATGTCTCAATCGACCATGCGCAACTTGGACGCGGACGGGTCGATCGAGGTCAGGACGGGGCGCGTCATGTGGCCGAACGACACCACGGCTTGACCCGGCGCGAGGCCCGGTAGGCGCGACCAGAGCGAGTCGTCCACCCCGGCGACCGTCTGCCGTAGTGTCGAGATCGTGTGCGGGTCGGTCAGCTTGTGCAGGACGAAGTTGTTGCACATCGCCAGCACCTGGCGCGGCAGGTGTTGGGGCAACTGCGTCACCAGCGCGAGACTCAGCCAGCGTTTCCGCCCGCGCTTGGCCAGGCGCGCGACCTGGTCGAACAGGTGGGACGACTCGGCGATCCGGTCGGCACCGAGGAACTCGTGGGCCTCCTCGACGATGACGAGGACGCGGGGCGGGGGGCCACCCTTGCCCCCCTCGAATTGCCGATACTTGCGGTCCTGCTCCTCCTGGATCCCGGTCAGCACGTCGGCGACGGCGATGCTGCTCAAGACGTTGAGGCCCGCGTCCGACAGGTCGATCACCGAGACGCGGCCCGGCTCCAACATGGGGGCGTACCTGAGCGTCGCGCCTTTGTCGAACACCTTGAGCCGGAACAGCCGCCACAGCAGCGAGTGGACCTTGCCCCAAGACCCCGCGTGGGTAGGCAAATCGGCGGCCTTGATCTCGAGGTCGAGCGCCGCCGTGCCCTCTTGGGTCTTCAAAGCTTTGTGAAACGGCTCGAACTTCCCCTTCGCGGATGAAACCTTGGCCTTGCACGCCCCGACCACATCGAGCAGGAACGACAGTTCCATCCGCGGGTAGCCGCGCTCGAAGTCGTCGAGACGCAACAAGATTCTCTCCTGCCGGTCCGCCTCCTCCTGCGAAACGTCCTTCTGGGGGAACACGCCGAGCTTGCGGAGTAGCGCCTTGGCGATCTCGTAGGCGACGAGGTAGCGGTCGGATTGCGCCTCGTTGCAGCCCATCATCGCCATCGCGGCGTAGGGCGATAGCCGCGCGAATTGGAGCGAGAACGGGCAAAGGTTGGGGTGCGCGGCGTTCGTCGTGTCTCGGCCCACGAGGTGATACAGCCGCATCAGTTCCGTAGGCACCCCGGCGGGTGCCATGCCGCGATCGGCCAGGAGCGTGACGGACCGCGCGTCGCGGGTCGGCTCGTGGAGGAAGGTGTATTCGCCCTCCACGTCGAGGAGGATGACGGCCATTCCCGCCTTCGACGCCTGGCGAACGAGGCCGGCGACGGTGGTCGATTTGCCGCCCCCCGTCGTGCCCAGGATCGCGGTGTGTCGCGGCAACACGTTCTTGGACATCGAGGGGATGCCGACGAGCAACTCCTCGTGGCCCGTGGCGAGGCCGAGGCGGATGTCCCCGTCCACCTTCAGCACCTTCGCCGTCTCCTCCGGCTCCAGCGCGTAGACCGCGCTATTGGGCAGCGGGCGGAAGCGCGGCGGCGCGAGCGTGCCGTCGGCGAGTTCCTCGCCCAGTAGTTTGACACTCAGCCGGCCGTGATAGCGCGGCAGGTAGTCCACCTCTTGCGTCGCCACGGTCGTCAGGATCGGCGACTCGGCGCGCAGGCTGTCCGGCTCGGCGAACGGGCCGGCATCGACGATGCCGAGGTATCTCCGTTCGTCACTGCTGACGATGCGGAGCAGCGATTGCGACGGCGCTTCCTTGACGCGGTCCCTGGCGAGCAACACGGTGAGCGTCATGTCCTCGCTGCCGGGGCCGTCGAAGGCCGTCCGTCCGATGACGCGGGGGTCGGGGCGCAGGGGCGCGATCGTCTTGCCGACGCGGGCGAGTTCGTCGCGGAATTGGGATTGCGGATCGGCTTCTCGGAGCTTCATTCGCGCACCTCGGGTCAATCGGGTCGGGTGGGGCGTTCGGACTGGAAGCGGTAGGGCGCTCCCGCGCGGGCGTAGGCGGCCTCGGCCATCTCGCGCAGGCTGCCGCCGCCGTAGATCGAGCGACAGAAGCGGTCGGCCATGTCGATGAGCATGGGGAAGCCGCGCTGCTCCATCAACTCGCTATCGGCGAGGGCGATCCGCGCGGCGGCGTGGACGTAATCGACGTGGGCGTAGAACAACTGCGGCGGCGCGAGGCGGGTCGCGCGATACAGGCCGTAGACGATCTTCGGCGCGACCTCTTCGCGGAAGCGCTGGAGCCACTCGCGCGGCGACAGCGGCGAACCTTTGCCCTCGTCCCAGCGGGTGTCCTCGGACGGGGCGGAGGTAGGCCGCCACTTCTCCAGCGACGAATGCAGGTAGTCTCCCAGCGTGCCGACCACGACGTATTCGAGCGGATACAACGCCTGGCCGATCGTGTTCAGGAGGCGGTTGCCCTGCTCACTGGCGACGAAGACGAATTGGCCGAACTCGACTAATGCACGCACGAGGCGGATCGAACGAATCTCGAGATCCACGAAGCCGGTGCCGATGAGTTCCAGCGGCGCGGGGCTGCCGTGGCCCATCCGCCATGGGGCGGTGGCCTTGTGGACCAGAACGAAGCGCTCCATGAAGGACATGACGCCGCGCCGGGCCAGCTCCGACAGCTCGTCGCTGGACGATGCGGACAGCCCCTCCCGCCGACGACGCCGATCGAGCAGGGCGATGACCGCATCGACCGGATCGTCCGCTCGGAGGCGCAAATCGCGGCGGAACAATTGCTGGTGCCAGCACCCCTCGTTCCCGCCGTAGGAGACGAGGCTGATGCCGATCTGGTAGATCGTCACCGCCAGGGAGTCGTGTTTTTCACTGGTGCCGTCGCACGCCACGACTCCGCCGTTGAATAAGATGCCGCGCTGCGCTTCGATGAGATCCCCAGGGTCCACCTCGTGTCGTCCCGCGCCGAGCGGCGCATCTGGGGCGTTCGCCAGCCGGGAAAAGATGTCCTCGCGGAGAATCCGTTGCTCGGCCGTCTCCTGCTCGACCGCCTCGCGCACCTGCGTCTCGATGCGGTGATACTCGGCGGCGGGGTCGCGCTGGACGCGCCAGTCCTCGATGTTCAGGACTTCGGACAACGTCTCCTGGAATTCGTCACGGAATCGCTCGGAACTGGTCGCTGCGGTACATCTGGCTTGCCCCGTATCGTCGTCGTCCATCGTCGCCTCCCTCCTCGAGAGTAGTTCCCCGCCTCCGTGAGAAGTTCGACAGATGTTCAGTATTTTTTCAGCCGCGCGATCAGCGGGCACTCGAACACGTAGGGAATCAGCCTCGCGGAGTGAATCGCGGCGACCGACTCCGGCAGGCCGAACGTCTGGCGCAACACGTCCGCGATCTCCACTCGCCCGGCGTTCGGCGACAGGCGGGCCGAAAGTTCTTCCTCCGGCGCGAGCAGCTCGACGGCGAGCCAGTCGGCCTCCTCCTCGGCGTCGCGCACGTCCGGCGAGACGAATCCCGCGCCTCGTTCCATCAAGTGGAGGTACTCCACCAATCGCACCCCGCGCAGCGCCGCCCGGAGTCGACCGGTGGTGCCCTTGGAATGACCACGCTGTTCGAGGTGATGGCGGAGGTAGTGGGCCAGCTCGTGCGCCAACGAAAAGCGACGCTCATCGTCGGCGTCGTCCGCATCGACGAAGATCCACCCGTCCCCCTCTCCCGCCATGAGGCATCCACGCAGAGGGCGGTCGGTCGACCCTCTTGGGATCGAAATACCACGCCGCGCCAAGTAATCGCGGACCCGATCGGTAGACAATCCCGCGACCCCATCGACCCGAAGCATCAACCCCTTGCGGTCGATGGCCGCGCGAAGGTCCGCCGGGTGCGCCCACCCGCCCACGTCGGCCCAGAAGCGTCGGGCGGCCTCCCAGGCCCATTGGGGGGCGCTCATTCCGCCTCCTCGTCGCGATCTCGCGCCGCCATTAGAGAACCGGGATTACCTCGAAATCGGGCCTGCACGGTCGCCCGCCGAAGGACGCGCCCCAGTCGGTCCGCGTCCAGTCCGAGCGCGTCGGCGAGCTGCCGGAGGTCGGCGAGCAGGCCGACCGCATCGGAGCGCGGGGCGCGACAGAGGCGGAGCCGGCGAAGATCGGCCAGCGAGCAACCCAGTTCCGCCGCGAGCGTCCCCTCGTCGAGTTGCTCCGAGGCCGCATACTGCTCCAACAACCAGCCGAGGAAGGACGGCTCATGCCGTGCCCTCTCGGCCATCTTCTCGAGTGGGGTCATCATTCGCCTCGCCTTTCCGCTCGATTCGCTTCCCGAGCCGATCCTTCGCCTTCTTGACCACGCGCCGCATTTCCTTCTCCGGCAGGTGCTCGACCCCGAGGGCGACGGCGTACCGCATCGATGCACGTTCGCCATCGATCAGCAGTTCGAGGACGGCCCGCTCCGGTTCGCTGCACTCCGCCCGCACGGCTCCTACGATCCGCCTGGCACTCGCCTGAGTTTCTCGGCGTGATAGTACGATCGACGGCTCCTGAAGAGAGTTCCCGACGAGTCGCGATTCTTCGACACGAAAATCCGCCACCCGGAGGCGCTGATGTCGCGCCTCCTTCCGCTGAAGGTTGGACAGGTCGCGACCGGCGACCATGCGCAGGTACGCGCCGAGGTCGAGTTTCGCCGGGTCGTACTTCGCGGGATCCTTGACATGAGT
>JANXSH010000443.1 GCA_025356615.1 Planctomycetia bacterium
CGACGCTCTTCCGATCTGTCTCCCAGAGGCTGACCCCACCCCCCAGCCCCCTCCCCTAAAGGGGAGGGGGAGCCAGACAGGGGATGTGTCTGGTCCCCCCTTCCCTTTAGCGAAGGGGGGTTAGGGGGTTAGGTCGGACCAACGCCTGCCCCGTCGAGACTCCCCTTCATGATCTCGAGCCGCCTCCTCTGGTCGCTGAGTTTCGCCGCCCTGTTCATCCCAGGCGCACCCGCTTCCGTGCGCCCCGATCCTCCCGCCGTTCGGGCCGAGACGCCGGCGTTTCGCCTCGAAAAGCGTCCGATCGACGCGGCCGTCCGCGACGCCATGCGGCAATGGGGCGTTCCGGGGACGGCGGTCGTTATCGTCCAGGGGAACCGCGTCGAATACCTGGCGGGGCACGGCGAAGGGATCGACCCGGATACGATCTTTCCCCTCGCCTCTTGTTCCAAAGCGTTCACGGTCGAGGCCGTCGCCCAACTCGTCGAGAAAGGACGCATGACCTGGGACGACCCCATCCGGCGACACCTGGACTGGTTCCATCTCGGCGATCCCGACGCCGACGGCAAGGTCACGCTGCGTGACCTCCTCAGCCATCGCACCGGCGTGGCGAGCCACGACCTGCTCTGGTATCATGCCCCCTGGCCGCCGAAGGACGCCGTCCGGCGACTTGCATTCCTACCCCTGTCGAAGCCGTTCCGCTCGACGATGCAGTACCAGAGTACGATGTACACCGCCGCCGGACTCGCGGTCGCCTCGGCGGAGCGCAAGCCGTGGAGTGAGGTGATCCGCGACCGATTCCTCGTCCCGCTCCGCATGACGCGCACCTCGACGGTCGCCCCCGACAAGGCGGAGCCGAACCGGGCGCGTCCGTATCGGCTCTCTCCTCGGGGCGTCGAGCCGATGGCGTTCTACCCGCTCGACGACCCCAACGCGGCGGGGTCGATCCACTCCACCGCTCGCGACCTCGGCATTTGGTTGCGCTGGCTGCTGTCGCGGCAACCGCCGCGCGAGATGTGGCGGAGGCAAATCGCGATCGTCCCCTCCGAGTCGCAAAAGAAACTCTTCCCCTACACTCGACATCACGACTACGGCCTGGGGTGGGTCTTGCAGGACTACCACGGCCTCGACCTCGTCAGCCACGGCGGCGCGATCGACGGGTTTCGCATCCACATTACCCTCGTCCCGTCGCGGAATCTCGGCATCGCGATCCTGACGAACCTCGACCAGACCCCGATGACGCTCCCGCTGGCCTCGACACTCCTCGATCACATCCTGAGCCTCCCGCCGACCGACTGGCACGCGCTGCACCGTGAGCATCAGCAACGACTCGCCTACGAGGCGGGCGAGGCCAGGGACCGACGTTTCGAGGACCGCCCCCCCGACGCACGGCCCCCGCGCCCGCTGTCGGCCTACGCGGGAATCTACACGCATCCCGCCTACGAGTACCTGAAGCTCTTCGTCCGGGCCGACCAGCTCGTCTGCCGTTGGCGTGGCGAGGACGCCGAGGTAATCCACGTTCGCGACGACTCGTTCCTCATCGTCAGCGGCCTGCTGGGCACCGCCGACGTGGTGTTCCGCATCGACGAAGGCGGGAACGTCACCGGCGCGGAGGTCGGCGGGCGGCTGGGAGTGATGCTGCGAAAGAAGTGACTCGTGGACGACACGATGGAGTCGAGCGGCGGGCTGGAGCTGGCCGGTTTCCCGGTTGCGGCGGCGCTGCTATTCAGGTGTGCGATGTCAGTTATCCCCGTTCACCGCCGTATCAACGGACTGCTCCAGTGGCACCATGCGGATGATGTGTCGCGCCGCCACGATTTGGACGTGGTCATAGTACGGGCTGCTCGGGTCGGCGCGGACGGCGACGGCGACACTCGCCACGGCCACGACCATCATCTCTGGGTGGCGAATTTCATACGTCGCCCCCTCGGAGACGTGGAGGCGGAACGGCACGAACGGTCGGGCGCGAAGGGCTAGGAGCAATTCGCTCGGTGGCATGGTCGGAATCCTCTCGCAAAAAATGTGTCGCACCTGTCCGAGTGCATTCTATGACAATAGACAGATCGATAGTCGGACTTCTCGTGCAAAAAAGGTGTCACTCCCCCTGCAACGCGCGGATACGCTCCTCGATCGCCGTCAGCACCGTCTCGTCGCTGGGGTGGGGCGAGCCGAACGCGGCACGCAGCAGGATCGGGATGTCGTCCATTCGGTACACGGTGCCGGGGGTGTTGATGCCGTAGGTCGCCGTGGTGAAGGCGACGGCGGCGGCCCTCGTCGTGGGCGACCCCTTTGGGGCCAGCGCGACGTAGGGGATCTTCGCCAGGTGATCGCGGGCCGGCTGCGAGAGGCCGACCATCGGGTCGCTCGCCACGATCAGGGCGGCGTCGGCCTCGCCGCGTGCCAGCGTGTCGGAGGTCGTGAACTCGCCGGGGTTGAACCGCGGGTAGCCCCGTCCGAGGTTGACGCCGAACGGGTAGCCCGTGGACCAGGTGAGTACGTTGTCCGCCCCCGTGCCGTTGCCGGGGCCGGGCATCATCGGCCGGGCGTAGAATCGCGTAAAGGCGTTGAGATCCTGGGCGAGGCCGAGGGCGGCCTCTACGTTGAGGTGCTTGCCGCGCGTCATCGACAGGCCCGTCCCGAAGAACAGCACGCCGAACTTGCACGCCTTCATGCGCTTCGCCAGATCCCGGAGGGTGGCGAGCGGGACGCCGGTCTCCTCGGCGATGCCCTCGTCCATCTCGACGCCCTTGACCAGTGCCCGCAAGGCCCACAGCGCCTCGAAATCCTTGCCCGGCTCGATCGGGACGAAGAGGTCGGCTTCCGAAGCCGACGCGCTGCGTCGAACATCGACGAGGACGACCGTCCGGTCGGTTCGGCCATTGGGGACGAACAGCCCCTTCGGCATGATCGAGTATCGGCTCCAGTGGCGCGGGTGCGACTCGACGGGATCGACCCCCCAGAAGAGGACCAGGTCGGCGCGGTTCTTGACCTCGCCGAGCGAGCAAGTCACCTCGCCGATGCCCTGGAAGGCCATGCCCGAGGGGCCGTAGTTGGCCGAAGTCGGGGTATCGATACAGGCCCCGATTCGGTCGGCGATGGCGACTGCGACGCGCTGCGCCTCGCAGGTGGTTTCCGTTAGGCCGAAGACGATCGGATACCGCGCCCCGGCGAGGATTTGCGCGGCGCGCTCGACGCCCTCCTCGAGCGTGGCCGGCTTGCCGTCGATCAGGGCCGGCGGGCGATCCTCGATGGTGTGACCCAGGAACCACGCGGTGCCGAGGACGCAGGCGTTCTCCGCCTTGGTGATGCGGTCGTCCTCGACGGTCAGCTCCATGTCGTCGCAGGCGCAACCGCAAAACGTGCAGGTGGCGTTGCTGATGACTCGGAGTTGGTCGGCTGCGGTCATGTTCGGCCTCGGGCGAGGGAGTCTTCGAGATCCAGGAGTAATCCTATCTGGATGGACGGGCACGAAGAATGGAATCGTGCGGCGGACCATCGATCCCCGCGATCCGGGAGCGTCCGCTCGAGGAATTCTTCCTTTCTCGCTTCCTCGCGTCCTCGAATTCGTGGTATGCTTTTCATCGAACGATCTGCGGCTCTTTTGGCGAAAGCAACTCTCCTCATGCGAGCGCAACTACAGCCCATCGATGGCGGAGCGCCCATCGACATCACCAAGGATCTCATCGTCGTCGGTCGCAAGGAGGATTGCGACCTGCGCCTCGACCACAAGAGCGTCTCGAAGCTCCACTGCATCATCGTGCGTACCGACGGCCTGCTCCTGCTCCGCGACCTCGGCAGCACGAACGGCACCCGCGTCAACGGCACCCGAGTCCGTCGGGCCGCCCTGCTGCCCAACGACCAGGTGACGATCGCCCACTTCAAATACCGCGTCTTCCTCGGTCCCGATCAGCCGGAGCCGGCCGCCGGCCCGCACGACTACACCCAGGCGCTCGACCAGAAGGATCTCGCGGCCCTCCTCGAGAAGAAGAAACGCGGCACCGAGAAATTCGATATCGACGAGGACAGCCGACCCGAACCTCTCCAGCGCAACCAACTGCCGGACTTCTACCCCGATTGAGACTCATCGAACTCAGGGAGGCGAACCTTATGACCGGGCGGAGGCACATCGTCCTTACCGGCGCGACACGCGGCCTCGGGCGGGCCATGACCGACGCGCTGATCGCGCGGGGGCAGGTCGTCCACGGTTGTGCGCGTGACCGGGTACACATCGCGGAGTTGACGCGGCTCTACCCCGCGCCGCATTCGTTCCACGTCGTCGATGTGACCGACGAGGCGGGGGTGACGGCGTGGGCCAAAGCGGTGATCGCCGGGGCGGGGCCGCCGGACTTGCTGCTGAACAACGCGGCGGTCATCAACGCGGGAGCGCCGCTCTGGGAAGTGCCCGGCGAAGAGTTCGATCGGCTCGTGGACATCAACATCAAGGGAGTCGCGCGGGTGATCCGGGCGTTCGTGCCCGCGATGGTCAAGCGCGGGAGTGGGGTGATCGTCAACTTCAGCTCCGGTTGGGGCCGATCCACCTCGCCGGAGGTCGCGCCCTATTGCGCGACCAAGTACGCCATCGAGGGGCTGACGCTCGCCCTCGCCCAGGAGTTGCCCCACGGGATGGCGGCGGTCCCGCTCAACCCCGGCATCATCGACACGGACATGCTGCGGGCGTCCTTCGGCGGGGCCGCCGCGAGCTACGCCTCGCCCAAGACGTGGGCCGAGAAGGCCGTGCCGTTCCTGCTCGACCTCGGCCCCCGACACAACGGCGAGTCGCTGACCGCGCCGGGGTGATTTCTCCAGTAGTTGTCAGTTGTCAGTTGTCAGAACGGGGAGAGGTCTTCGCGCCCTCAGCCAGCTGCCGCGACTAAAACCGCGCCGCACAGCCGTGCGTCGAGCGGGTGCCACAGCGACAGCCCCAGGCGGGCGCGCTCGGCGAGGACAGCGAGCTTCTCCTGTGAGCCGGGCAGGGCGTTCGTCGCCGAGGCCGACTGTGAGGTCTTGCCGTTGAAGTCGCTCACGCCGCGACGCGCGTACTTGCTCGTCGAGGGGTACTGGTCGCGGACGCCGGGCCGGTAGTAGCACGACCAGCAGAGGCCGCGGGGGCGGTTCGACTTCACCTTCTGACAGTGCCGGCAGATCATATCGAACGTCTCCAAATTCAGGTCGCGTGTTGGGATAGTTTCGCGGGGCGACGTTACGCCGCCACCTGCCACGAATACGTCCAGCCGGTGTCGCCGCCGACCACGGCACCGATCAGGTCGGGGCGGCGCGTGAAGGCGAAGAGGATCTTGGCGACCACGTCGCGCGGGATCGTGTCGGCGTGACGCCAGATGCGATCCTTGCCGTCGATCAGGATGTCGCCGACCCAGCGGTCGCCGTGCGTCACCCGCAGCACGGAGCGGACCTTCGAGCGCCGCGCCCGAACCAGTTTCAGTTCGCCTGGGTTGACCGTCATAGCTCTCCCCCTCGCTTCGCCGGATAGGTGTCTGGATCAGGCCGCGACGACGCCTTCGACGGGGTCGAAGAGGAACTCGGACTCGTCGGCCAGGCGGCGCTCGGTCAGCGCCCGCGCCACCTCGGCGAGCAACAGCCGACGCATCTCGTCGCGCGGGGTCTCGTCGAACCAGTTGAGGAACCAGCGGCAGCCCGCCGGCTCGCCGAGGCGCTGGTCGATCGCGAAGCACATGCGGGCGAAGAACTCCTCGACCTCGCCGACGGTCTCGAGGCCGTCGCCGACCCAGCCGCAGTAGCCCAGGGCGCAGGCCGCCTCGACGGGCCAGTCCTGCACACACATCAACGGCGGGGGTGTCGTCGTCGCGCCTTGGAGCAACCGGGCGTCGTCGTTCGTCAGGCCGTGGCGGAGCGCCTCGAGGCCCTCGGTCGAAACCAGCGGCTCCACCCCTTCCCGCCACACTTTGCGCCAGCTTTCCATCTCTCGCTCCTTTGCCTTCGCTCGTCTTGGTCGTTCGTCGATGGCTGTTCCGAATGTCGCGTCGAGACTCGTTCAGAGTTCTCTATAGAAAGTATACGGAAGTTCAGTAGCACTGTCAATTGTTTTTGATGGATTTTTTCAGATTATTCTGGTTGTATCAGCCATTAGTAGATGAGTTGGCGACAAGATGAGAGATGTAAATATACATTAGTAGACAATCTGCGATTGCAAGGTTGGTAGTCTCCATCGACGAACGACCAAGACGAGCGAAGGCAAAGGAGCGAGAGATGGAAAGCTGGCGCAAAGTGTGGCGG
>JANXSH010000451.1 GCA_025356615.1 Planctomycetia bacterium
GTACAAGTTCCTGGCCAACTATCATAATGTATACCCGCTGATCAACAACGTGCATGACGGGGAGAAAGATTCGACTGGAGGCAACTACTACGACATTCTGAAGTCCATGATCGACCACGCCCTTCACTGGCAGCCAAAACCACCGGACGAGGAGTTCGATGGCAGTCAGTACATCGAGGCGCAGATCCCCGGCGACATCCTTTACGCCCGAGACGTACTGAAGGTGGTCGTCGCGAACAGTGAATACGCACCAACGTCCCGCGTGGGCAAGAACCTGACCAAGTTCGCCGTGAAGCACAACCTCCTAATCAAGTTCTGTTAGCGCGGGTCGTGACCACGCGGCATGTTCTCACGAGTGGCGGGATCGGGCCTCGAGGGACCGCAGACGGTCACCTCAGCGGGGGTGATGGTGGGCGTCTCGGGCAAAAGCCCTGTGCTTCGGGATGTTCCAGAATGGTCGCCATGACCGTCTCTCCCGGTCGTGGCCCACTGCCGGAGTGGCCGGGCGGGCCGTGACGGCCAGGGCCTACCCGTTACAGTAGAAGTAGAGAGGGCGGCGTCGATCGATCCGGCGGACCGCCCGGACGAGCCTTCGCCTCACGGCAGGTTCACCTCGACCTTCACCGCCTTGCGCTGCTGCGCGAGGATCGCCTGTCTCAGATCCTGTTCGCAGAACTCGCGGACGGCCTCGCGGAGCTTCGTGTACTCCGACGCCTTACCCTGCTTGCGGTCCGTGACCTTGATGAGGTGCAGGCCGAAGTCGGTCTGCACGACCTCGCTGATCTCTCCCTTCTGAAGCGCGAAGGCGGCCCGCGAGAACTGCTCGTCGAACCACCTGCGGTGGATCTCGCCCAGGTCGCCGCCCTTGTCGGGCTGCCTCTTGGCCAATTCGTCGAAATCGAGCTTGGGGTCGCTGAGGAGTTGATTCCGGAGACCCTCCAGGGTCGCCCGCGCCTTGTCCTTCTCGGCCTGAGTCGCGCTGGCGGGAATGCGGATGACGATGTGGCTCGCCTGGACGGTCACGCCCTCGAAGAAGTCCTTATTGTCCGTGTAGAACTGCATCAGCTTCCCGTCGGTGAGTTGGGTGGAGACGTAGGCGCTCCATCGGACGTGGTCGGCGATATCGGCCTTCAACTGGTCGATGGACTTGTTCGTCTCCTGGCAAAATTCCGCGAGGCTCTTGTCCTGGTGTTTTAGCCCCGCTTCCATCTCGGCGAGTCGCCGTTGGACCTCGGCGGGGGCGACGGGCTGGGTGTTCGCTTCCAGGAACTTCCGCATCAAGATCCGGTCGATCAACATACTCAACGCCCGCATCTGATTCTGTCGCTGATGCCGTTCCGATTGGTGGACCGGCATCGGGTCGGACTGATCGAGGACCGACTTCAACTCGGCCAGGCTGATCGGCACCTCACCCACGACGGCGACCGACTTCCCGGCAGGTGCTAGGGCCGGTTCGAGTAGCAGTTGCTTCTTGATGAACACCTCGTCGAACGGAGCTAGTTTCGCGGGTGACGCAGCCGGTTCGGTTGGTAGCACCGGCTCGGTGGGCACCGGCGGCGTCTGGGCCGATCCCACGTTCGCCGCGACGAGCAGGCCGAGGCAGGCCATCCAGGTTCGCCTATTCATCCCGTATCTCCCCTTCGATAGGTCTTTCCGCCGCGACGGTGAACCGCAACGGGCGGCCCACGTCTATAGCGACTAGGACGAATCGGGGGGAGGCCATTTTCCCGAAGTGATTTTTCGGCCTGTCGTGCCGCCGATCGGTAGGATGAGCGGGGCATTTCGCCGATTCACTCTCCTGGAGTCACGTCATGAGCATGGGGAACTTTTCACGTCGGGGATTCATACAGCGATCGCTCGCCGGTATGGCCGCGACCGGCCTGCCGCTGTGGTACGCGCGGGAGGCACTCGAAGGGCAGCTGATCGCCGCCGATGAAGAGAAGAAGCCGGTCGCCGCCTCGGAGACGCTGCACGTCGGCCTGATCGGCTGCGGCGGACAGGGCCGGGGCATCATGCGCAATGCCATGAGCAAGAAGGGCGTCAAGGTCGTCGCCGTCTGCGACGTGGACAAGAACCGCCGCGAGGAGTGCGTCGCCAAGGATCTGAAGGGGTCCAAGGACGTGAAGCAGTACGAAGACTTCCGCCAACTCCTCGATAACAAAGACATCAACGCGGTCCTGATCGGCACCCCGGACCACTGGCACGCCCTGGTCGCCATCGACGCGATGCGCAAGGGCAAGGACGTGTACTGCGAAAAGCCCCTCACGCTGACCATCGAGGAGGGCAAGGCGGTCGTGAAGGTGGCCAAGGCGACCAAGCGGATCTTCCAGGTAGGCAGCCAGCAGCGCTCCGAAGGCCCGTTCCGCCTCGCCTGCGAACTCGCGCGCAACGACCGCCTCGGCAAGATCAAGACGATCGAGACGTGGATCGGCTCCAACCCCAAGGGCGGGCCGTTCCCGGTGAGCGAGGTTCCCGAGGGGCTCAACTGGGACTTCTGGCTCGGCCCGACGCCGAAGGTCGAGTACGTCAAGCAGCGCTGCCACTACGAGTTCCGCTGGTGGTACGACTACTCGGGCGGCAAGCTGACCGACTGGGGCGCTCACCACAACGACGTGGCCCAGTGGGCGCTCGGCATGGACGAGAGCGGCCCGATCAGCGTCGAATCGACCGGCGAGAAGCCGTCGAAGGACGCCAACAGCTACAATTGCCATCCGACCTTCGAGGTGACCTACGGCTACAAGTCGGGGGCCAAGGTGGTCTGCAAGAGCAAGGAGAACGGCGTCCTCATCGAGGGCGAGGACGACAAATGGATCTTCGTCCATCGCGGGGGCATCATGGCGAGCGACCAAGGCGCGGAGAAGCCGACCTCGAACAAGGGCGGCAAGAAGCTCGGGAAGTCGAAGCTCCTCGGCGAGCCGCTCGGCAAGGACGCGACCCGGCTCTACGTCTCGACCAACCACATGCAGAACTGGCTCGACTGCATCAAGACGCGCAAGCCCACCACTTGCACGGCCGAGGTCGGGCACCGCTCGGTGTCGGTCTGCCATCTGGGTGCCATCAGCCTGCGCACGGGCGGCAAGAAGCTCGTCTGGGATCCGGCCGCCGAGAAGTTCGAGGACGAGGCAGCCAACAAGATGCTCAGTCGGCCCATCCGTGGCGAGTGGAAACTAGAGTCGTGATCCAACGCCCGGCCCTAAAGGACCGGGCTAAGAACCAAAGCCCCGTGAACGGGGCTAAGGCGGGGTTCCTAATCGTGAGTCAGCCTGGTCTTCAGCCCCGTTCACGGGGCTTTGGTTCTTAGCCCGGTCCTTTAGGGCCGGGGAGAGGCCGAGTGAGGTGTCCGTGGCTCGTTCGCAGTGGACCCCGTTGACGGACGAGCAGCTGCTGGCGCAGTGCGAGGTCGATACGTACCGCGCCAGCGGCCCCGGCGGGCAGAAACGCAACAAGACCAGCTCGGCGGTGCGTCTGCGGCACCTGCCGAGCGGCATGCTCGTGATCGCCGAGGAGAGTCGATCGCAGCACGAGAACAAGGCCCGCGCGCTGAGGCGCATCCGCCAGGCGCTCTACCTGAAACTTCGGGATACGCTCACCTCTGAAGAGATGACGCCGGAGATTCTGGCGTCGAATGCCGAGTTCGGCCCTGCCCGCGATGCCGAGGGGCGACTCCATCTGGGCGTCAAGGATCCGCGATTCTGGCCGGCGGTCGGCGTGGTCCTCGACGTGTTGCTCTTGCACGAAGGGCGACTCAGCGAGGCCGCCGCCGCACTGGGGACGAGTACGGCGAACCTGGGCGATTTCCTGCGGTCCGACGATAAGGTGTGGGAGCAAGCCAATCTCATGCGCATACAGTTCGGCCACAAGCCGCTACGATGAGAGAAGAAGGGGTCGAATCCAGGGGGTGGGGTTGGATGAAGACCGACGCGCGAGAGGAAGCAGGAGACGGCATCATGAGTAGCCCGAGGGGTTTTTCCTGGGTCGATAAGCCGACCCTGGCGGGGATGGCCCGCCCGCAATCGCCCGAAGAGATGCTCTGGCTACGTCGGCAAGGCGTGGAGGTGTTGATCTCGCTGACCGAGGACCGCCTGCCGCGCGACTGGTGCGACGACGCGGGGTTGCTCGTCTTCCACGAGCCGCTCGAGGACATGGAGCCGCCCACGCAAGAACAACTCGACCGCTGCGTCTCGGCGGTGACGAAGGCGATCGCCGGCAACATGGGCGTCGCGGTCCACTGCGGCGCCGGGCTGGGCCGGACGGGGGTGGTGCTGGCGGCTTATCTCGTGACCAAAGGGCTGAGCGCTTCCAACGCGATTTCGCGCGTCCGGCGACTCCGCCCCCACTCGATCGAGACCGACGAGCAGGCCGAATCGATCGAACGATTCGCCCGGCGACAGCGGCAGGCGAGAGAGCCAGGGGCGAGTTAGCTGTTAGCTGCGATTGAGCCGTTCTCGTTTCGCGTGATCGCGGATATCATTGCATTGCTTCTCGAGGTGGTCCATCATCTCGTCCGTCTCGCGGCTGAGTTGGACGAAGCGCTGGAGGGCGTTTTGAAGCGCGAGCAGGGTCGGATAGTTGCTCTTCCGACGCACGGGGCGGCTCAGGTCGCGCAGGTCGGTGGCGCGCGTGAGCCAGGTGGTGCCGACGTGTTCGGCGGCATCGCGGGCGCGTTTTTCTGCCTCGGTAATGAGGTCGCGCAGGGGGAGACGACGATACGTTCGTTCCGGAGTCATGACGAACCTCGGATCCGCTACCCCGTTGCGCGGACGATGCAGGAGAGGGCTGGTCCGCCGGAAGCCCGAGGCGAAAATACCGAGATAGTCGGATGATATGGTATACCTTATCCTCTATGAGGTAGTCAAGTATTCACCTGCGAGTCCCGCTCGATATGCGAATCTTGCTCATCGCGGACATCCACGGGAACTGGCCTGCCTTGCAAGCCGTCGCTGCCGAACCGCACGACCTCTGTCTGTGCGTCGGCGACCTGGTGGATTACGGCCTGGAGCCTGGCCCGGTCGTGAACTGGGTTCGCGAAAATGCGCACCACACCGTGCGGGGCAACCACGACCACGGTGCCGCACAGAACGTCCTGGTCCATGGGAAGGTCGGCTTCAAATACCTGACCAGCATCACGCGGGCCTTGACCCGAGAACTCCTCGACAAGGAGGAACTCCGCTTCCTGGGAAAGTTACCGATCTCGCGCATGGTGAGCCTCGAGACGACGCGATTCTTGCTCGTCCACGCCTCGCCGCGCGACCCCCTCGATGAATATTCTCCCGCCGACCCCGAATTCTGGGGGCGTCGCCTCCAGAACATCGATGTCGATGTCGTTTGCGTCGGCCACACGCACCAGCCCTACGTCCTACAGGTCGCCGATAAGCTGGTCATCAACCCCGGTAGTGTCGGCCAGCCGCGCGACGGCGACCCGCGCGCGTCCTACGCCGTCATCCAGGATTATAACGTGGAACTGAAGCGCATCGAGTACCCCGTCGAGAAGACGGTCGAGGTGATCCGGGCCAGCTCACTCACCGACGCTGACAAAGAGATGCTCATCGAGACGTTCCGGCGAGGGCAATCGCCCCTGACGAATGGCCAGCATCGCGGGACATGAGTCGGGCCAGTTACGGGGGAATTTTCCGCCTGGGCAAGCGAGAGCGGCGCGGGGGATTCCGTGAGAAATCGTCGATGGCTCGAGTTTTGCTTGCGTTTATTCTATGAACTGCCTAAAATGGGGCAGATGGGGTTCTACCACGCGGGGGTTCGCCTCGCGGCCTGACCTACGCATCTGGAGGGTAGATATGTTCACGTCTCAACGGTCTCTCCTGCTCGTCGCCCTGGTGATGGGGCTTGTCGCGTCGCAACTCCACGCCCAGGGCAACAATCCCGCGCGATACGGCGGTCCCCTCCAGATCAATCTCAACCCGCAAATCCGTCCGGGCCTGTCTCTTCAACAGGCGGCCTACAACACGGCCGTACTCGGCCGCGCGTATCAGCAGGTTCCTGCGTATGCACTCGGCTACAATCCGTACCTCCAGAACGGCTACCCGAGCGGCCCCGCGCTGGCCCCCGGTCCGTTCGTGGGTAGCCCCTACGCGGCGAGCGCGTATGGGGCGAGCCCCTACGCGCTATCGACCTCCCCCAGTTACAACCCCTACACGGGGACCGGTTCGCTCGGCAACTCGCCGTATTCGCTCTCGACGACAGGCTCCGCCTACGGGTCCCCTTACAGCGCTTACAACTCCCCCAACTACGGTGGCTACCAAGACCCCGTCGGCGCGGAGCTCCAGGGGCAAGCCGCACTGACGGCCGCCTCGGGGGCCTATCAGGTCAACATCCAGCAGGCCCGCATCCTGCGTCAGCAGGCCCGCCAGGCGAGCCTCGACACGACCCGCCGTCGGATCGAACTCGAGAACTGGTATCGGTCGATGCAGCCGACCCCACAACAACTCCGCGACCAACAGGCCGCTGCGGAACTCACGACGGCGCGCAAGGAGGCCCCGGACACCGACATCACCTCCGGCAAGGCGCTCAACGTCCTACTCCGCAGCATCCAGCGTAGCCCCGCACTCAACCTCGCCGCCAGCATGCCCATCGACGAGGACAACCTCAAGCAGATCAACCTCGCCGGTGCCGGAACGACTGGCAACGTCGGCATGCTCAAGGACGTGACCAAGATCAGCTGGCCCGAAACCCTGCAAGATTCCAGCTACGAGAAGCAGAGGAAGCGCCTCAACCAGAATCTCGTCCATGCCGTCACCATCTTGAAGGACGGCGACCCGGTGCCGGAGAGTACCTTGAAGGACATTCGCGCCGACTACAAGTCGATCAACGACAAGATCAACGAAGGGGCCGACGAACTCTCCGCCGGCCAATACATCGAGTCTCGTCGCTTCCTCAATCAGCTCAACCAGGCGATTCGTGCCCTCGGCGACAAGAACGTCGGGAAGCACTTCAACAAGACCTGGGCCGCGAAAGGCAAGAACGTAGCCGAGCTGGTCGCCCACCTGACCAAGGAAGGCTTGGGCTTCGCCGCCGCCGCCCCCGGCGACGAGGCGGCCTACAAGGCCCTCTACCTCGCCATGCGTCAGTTCGAGGCCGGCCTGGCAACGGCCCAGACGCCGAAGTAGACGGGTGATTTCGCAAGAAGGTGTAGCCGC
>JANXSH010000483.1 GCA_025356615.1 Planctomycetia bacterium
CGCTCTCGCGCTCGGAACTGATGAGGCCGGCCGCAAGGCTCGGCGCGAACAGGATGAGTAGGGCGATTTGTAACAGCACCAGCGCGCCGCCGATTTGCTCGAACCCCCACCCCAGTGCCCCGGAGGCCGCGATGTAGCTCAACCCCAGCGACAGGATGGCGCACAGGGCGATGAGGCGCAACGTCCAGTGCGACCGGCCGAACCGACGGGAGCGGAACTCTTTGACGAGGACGGGATTGACCCACAGGCTCATACTACCGGACCGGCGCTGCGGGTCGATGAGGTAGAAGAACCGTCGCAGTCGTCGTCCGCCCGTCGAGCGGTCCTCGGTCATGACGCCGGCGGCCCGCGCCCGGTCGAGCAGGCGGTGATTCAGCCGGGTCACGGTAGCCAGGGCAAAGATTAGGCTCGCCAGACTCGCCATGATCGCGTAGCGATAGGCCACGCTGTATCCGGCGACCATGCCGGACGCGCCGACATCGCCCTCGCCGAGCAGCTCCATGACCGCCGGGACAGGCGACAGGCAGCGCAGCCAGGACGCTCCCTGGGCCACTAGGTCCGTATCGCCGCGCATCAGGGCGTGCGGCACTTGTGTAAGGACGGCCAGCGCCAGCACCAGCGCGTAGGTCGTGCGGAGGGCACCGTCGGTAGTCTGACATCGGCTGCTGACGAGCAACGCCAGGGTAGCCAATTGCACGGCTGCGAGGGCCAGCACGCCGTACAGCTCACTGATGCCGCCCTGGACGCCTGAGCCGCCCAGCGCGTAGCAAGCAGCTGCGGCGGGAAACGTCATGACCAACAGGACGAGGCTGAATCCCAGCACGCCGGCCAGTTTGCCCAGGTAGATCGATAAGGCCGACATCGGCGAGTTGAGCAACAGCGCCAGGGTTCCCTTGATCTTCTCGCGCACCAACGAGGTAGCCGGGAAGGCGGGCACCAGCAGCAGGACGCCCGCCAGCAGACCGTAGCCGAACACGCGCAGCACCTGGAGCGAGCGCTCGCCGCTGAGGTCGGAGGTGTCTCCCGTCGGCCAGCGCACCAGAACGAGCAGGGCACAGCCGAGGGCCAGGCCCACCTGGAGGACGAGGGCGCGGCGTGTACGCAGCGCGTCGAGCAATTCGCGACGGATGATGGGGTTCACGAGACCTCCGCAGGCTGGGCACTGTCGGAGCGAGCGAAGGTCATGAACGCCTCCTCGAGATCGGTCTGCACCTCGCGGAATTGCGCGACGGTCACGCCCGATTGGATCAGGTCGGCGAGGAGGCCGGCCAGCTGTTCCTCGCGGCGAGCGGTGTTGAAACGCACCGCGGCCTCCGCCAGCGACGACGTGATCTCGGCACCGACTTCGATGTGTTTGCGGATGACCGCGATGGCGGCGTCGATCTGGTCCGCCTGGGTCAACAACACCTCGAGGGGTCGGCGCGGACTCAACTGGCGGGTAATCTCCTCCAGCGTGCCGAAGGCGCGAAGCCGGCCGCGCGTGATGATCGCCACCACGTTACAGATCCGGGCCAGTTCCGGCAGGACGTGGCTCGTGACGAGCAGCGTCTTGCCCTGGTCGGCCAGGTCGAGCAGCAGTTGCCGGATTTCGATTCGCGCCTGCGGGTCGAGGCCGTTGGCCGGCTCGTCGAGGATGAGCAACTCCGGGTCGTGCATCAGGGTGCGGGCGATGCCCACGCGCTGCTTCATGCCGTGGCTGAGAGCTTCCAGGTAGAGGTCGCCATAAGTGCCGGCACCGGCCATGTCGAGGACCGCGCCGGCCCGTTTCGCCCGATCCCGGCGGGGGATGCCGAACGCCGCGCCGAAGAAATCGAGATACTCGCGGACGCGCATGTTGTCGTAGGAGCCGAACGTGTCCGGCATGTAGCCGACCAGGCGTTTGAGCTGGCTTGCCTTGGCGACGCAATCCACCCCGGCGACGCGGGCCGAGCCGCTCGTCGGGCGGGCCAGGCCGACGAGGATCTTGATGGTGGTGGTCTTGCCGGCCCCGTTGGGGCCGACGAAACCGAGGATCTGCCCGCGCTCGACGGACATCGTCAGACGGTCCAGGGCCAGGAATTTGCCGTATTTCTTGGTCAGATCCTTGGTCTCGATGATCGGCGGACCAGCGGTCATGCAATTTCCTCGTGAGGCGTTGTTAGACGAGTGGTATCATTTCCGGGTTAGCGTGATTTCTCCGGTCACTAACAGTAGGTTCAAAGATCCCAGTTGGTCGCTGGTTAGACCCCACCCCCCAACCCCCTCCCCTGAAGGGGAGGGGGAGCCGGAGGCATGAGTGATCGGGTCACGTCTCCCACTGGCGGGTATTGCTCCCCCTCCCTTTTAGGGGAGGGGGCTGGGGGGTGGGGTCTAACCTGCGACGCCCCCGTTCCCTTGAAACTACTGTTACGCTCCCGGCTCGCCGAACACCGATTCCTTCACACGCTTTCAGGGGAGAATAATTCTTGGCATCCCTTACCGCTCCGGCAGGGTCCGCCCCGTCACTTCGAGTTCGATCGAGCGGAGGATCCACTTGGCGTCGCCCGGCCCCAGAGGTTGTCCTTTTTTCTCTCCCGCCGTGTCGCCCACATCGAGACGGAGGTGCAGCCCTCCCCTCTCGTCCAGCTTCAGCAATTTCGGCTCGGCGATTTCGACGCGGACGGTATCCAGGGGACTCTCGACCCGATGTACCTCGGTGAATGCCTCGCCGTCCCGCGCCGACACCGTCACGCGCCGCGAGGCGGCGTCGATCCGCACGGTGAGCCGGACACGTTCGATCTGCATCGGCAACACAGCGCTGGGCAACTGGAAACGCAAATGCTGCTCGGCGGCTTGCCCGAAATCCCTCACGAGACGCATCACGTTGCCATCCTGGAGGCGCTGGTACGACACCAGAGCCGCCGGGACGGTCACGCTCGTGTCGGCGGCTGCGGGCTGTAGTTCCAGCGGGACGACGAGCAGGGCGTCGCCGACCATCCTCGAACCTTCAGACAGCCGGAAACGCATGTCGAGGGGGTCGGCCCAGGCCAGCAGGATGTTCCGGCCTCGAAGGTGGGCCGGCGGCTTCTCGAGGAATCGACGGTACAATTCCTGTCGGCGTTGCTGCCGATCACTCAGAAGCGTTCCGGCGAGGAATCGGTCCGCAGGGAGAGTGTCCCGACCGTTGGCGTGGAAGGTGCCGTCCGCATCCAACCGAACGGAGAGCAGCCGGTCGGTGGGGGTGAGCAGAACGGCGTCGGACGCCTTGCGGAACGGCCCCGTCGTTAGCACGCCTTCGATACCCTCCGTCGTGGTGCGAGCGATCGCGCGGATCGGTTCGTTCGTGGCGATCGGACGGCGGAACACTGCCTTCCGCACCCCCACGGGGAGCGTCAGGCCGTCCCAGTGCCATGCGTCGATGTCGTCGAGCATCAGTCGGCGCGTCTGTCCTTCGACGCCGGCCTGGTCGATATCGAACAGGCCACCCTGGTCGGCCCCCATCGCGGCGGGTCCGCCCTCGGTACGGTACGCCGCCAGCAGTCCACGAACCGACGCATCTTGCCCACCCGGTGCGGGTTCGACCACCTGGCCGAAGGCCACCGTAGGCTCTGCGGCGCGCCGGGAGAGTTCGCCGAGCAGGAGCAACACGCCTGCCGCGAGCAGGGCCAGCCCCGGCGCGGACCACCCCAGTGCTTCGCGCCGACGGGGGCCGCGCAGCACCAACGACAGTACCAGCACACTCGCCAGGAACCCCCCGAAAACGAGCGCCACGCTGCCACGACCCACGACGGCGTAGCCGATCTCGGCGGTCAGGGATGGGCCGAAAGCGTCGGCGGGGAAGGAGTCCTCCTCGCCGGTTGTGTGGACCGCTTCAGCAAGGGGCCGAAAGTGATCCAGAGGTACAGCGAGATTCGGGAAGTCGGGGAAGGGCGAGGGAGGATCACTCACCGGACCAGGACGGAACGGCATCCCTAGAGGCGGGATCCCGCCTTGCCCGCCTGATCGATTGGGTATCCCGGCTTGTGGCGGAGTGATGCGGGGGCGCACCCATCCACGCGGGGCCAAGGTCGAGAAGATGATTTTCCCGCGCCCCACCGGTCGCATGAACCACACCGGCCAGCCGTCGAGGGTGTAGCGCGGCTCCTCGTCGGGGGGCAGCAGAACGCGGACGAACTCCACGGGCCGCTCGTGTTCCGTCGCGGTTTCCCTTCCCTTCCGATCGGCGATGCGGAGTGTCGTCAGCGAGAGCCGGTCTACCACCTGGAAGTCGATGCCGTCCCCCAGCAGCGGGCCAATGAGATCGGCATCGACGCGGTCGAGCATCACCCACACCGTCCCGCCGCCTACGAGCCACTGACGCACGGCTCGCAGCCCGATGGGGTCTTCGGCGATCCGGTTCGAAGCGAGAACCAGGTGATCGATGCCATCGAACGCCTCGGGCGTGACGGGCAAAGGGCCGCTCCGAACCACCGGGGTAAGCGACGACAGTCCGACCGCGCCTCGGAGTGTCCGCGCCAACTGAATGATCTCGCCTCGGGGCGAAGTCGGCTTGGGCAATTCGCCGTACACGAGTCCCTCCAGCGCTTCGTCGTCGAGATAGAGAGTCGTGTATGCCTCGCGCTTGCGGTAGAGCACCTCACGCGAGCGGATGCGTTCCTCGCTCTTCGGCTTGATCTGCTTATCGTCGCCATCCGTCCGGTCATAGAGCAACATCTGGATCGACCGCAGTAACTCTCTCTTTTCGGCGGGGACAGGCCCGGTGAGAAGCCACGACGAGAGGGTCGCGCGAGCGGGAACCCAAACATCACGGCCGTATTGGACGCGGTCCAGTGGGGTGTCGGGCCGGCCCTCGTAGAAGAACAGTAAGCGAGCCTGGCGGTCGATATCACTCTGGTTCGTGATGCTGAAGTCGAACGTCCCCCAGGCTTCGGTGACGCTCGAGCGCATGCCACTACCAATCACGCCATCGAGGCGCAGGGCGGGGGGATCCTGCGCCGCCGCCGGGGCGACGATCAGCCCACATAGTAGGGAGAACAGCCCCGCGCGGAAGGAGAGAGTAGATGGAAACATAGTACATTGGGGGAACGAGAATCGGGACCGGGGGAGGGCCGTCGGCAACAGTCTCCAGAAGCACTACCTTGGCAAGAAAGAGAGTCGAGGACTGATGGTACGCATGATAGGCAGACGCACCAGCATTGGTGCGATCTGCGTCAACCGCATTCGATTCTCGTTCTTGCCAAATCATCGTATCGAGCGACGTGAGCAAGACAAGGGGCAACCCCCAGCCAATAAAAAGCAACAACCTGAAAAGCGGCTAACCACAGAGGCACAGAGGACACAGAGAAGAACGAGTTAAGAGAGGAGGGTACACACTCTTGATTTCTGTCTTTACCCTCTCTTCATCCTGTGAATTGCTCTGTGATCACTGTGGTTAGCTTCTTTTCGGTCTATGGTTAGTTCTGCATCGCGTAGCTCACGACGTTCACCGCCATCTTACGGCAGGTGTCGGCGTCGTAGCCGTTGCCGAACGGGTCGCTGACGAGCTTCAGGTGCGTGACCATGTCGTTCTTCGAGTACACCATCACGAGGCGGTCCTTGATGCGGATGCCCTCGAGTTCGATGTCGCGCGGCTCGCCGCTCTGGCGATCCTTGCCGCCGGTGACGTTGTAGAACGACTTGAAGAGTTTGTGTTCCTTGCCGACCTTCTCGAGCTTCTGGTCGGGGAAGAGCTTGGCGGCCATGCCCCGGACGTGCTTGTCGAAGGCGGCGTAGCCGGAGCAGTTGTTGACGAACAGAAAGCCGCCCGCCTGGAGGTGACGGCGGAGGGCACTCGTCTCGTCGTCCGTGAAGCGAGGATCCTTGAAGCCGGTCATGTAGAGGAACGGGAACTTGGCGAGCTGGATCTCCTTCGCATCCACGGCGCGATGCTCGAAGGCGACCGCGAGGCTGGTGACGCTCGACACGGTGCGGAGCATCTGCACCGTGCTGTTGGGGTCGGGATCCCAGTCGCCCTGGTGCTTGAGCTGGGCGAGGACGAACTGGGCACGCTTGCGCTCGTTCTTGCCCGCGACCTCGCGCGTCACCGACTGCACCTCCGCGACCTGGCGCAGGGCGGCGACGTAGCTGACGATGTTGATGCCGAGGCGGATCGCGTCGCCGGGTAGGAGGCGGTCGCCGTGGTCGTGGGTGTGTTCGTCCCAGCCGCAACTGAGGTCGTGCGGCGAGAACAGGACGGCGGCCCGGCAGCCGAGGTTGACCCCGAACTGGTCCGGCGGGCCGACGGTGTCGATCTTCGTCGTGCCGCGGTAGGTGCGGAAATTGACCGTCGAATACTTGTGGAAGGCGCGGAAGACCGGGTGGTCCAGTTC
>JANXSH010000515.1 GCA_025356615.1 Planctomycetia bacterium
GGGAGACCTCACCTTTTCTCTTGGGTAGATACCAATGCCTTTTAGGGGAGGGGGCTGGGGGGGGGCCTAACCAGCGACCACCCGTGATCTCCATTCCTGCCGAGGTACTATGATCCACTGGAGCGGAACGCCCGACGAACCGGATGAACAGCGAGGCGACTATGGCGATCAACCCAATGCCCAGAATGCGGACACGATCCCGTTCGCGGTGCGACTGCCTGCCCCCCATGTCGTGTCATCCCTGACCACGACGAGTATACTTCGTGCGCGGCTCCTTACCTCCCCGCTTCGTCCTTAGCAAGAGTGGCAGAGAACCCGAAAGACGCTGGCGGTCGTCACGGCGGGAATAGCCATTGGCGTCCAGGCGGAGTACGCCCCCCCCGCCGTCATTATCGGCGGCCTGGCCTTCCTCGTCGTGGCGTTCGCCATCAACTCGGCGGTTCACTCCTACCTGATCCTGTCCTACACGGACGGCGACAAGGTGGCCCTCCATGTCGGGTTGGACGGCCCACTCCGGTCTCGTAGGCTGCCTGTAGGTCTCGGTCGCCTTGGTGATTGCGGCGGGGCTACTGTCCTGGTGGCCACCGGACCACGAGCGAGTATCCATCCCGGCGACCGCACCCGCCGGTGAGGAGGGAGGATACGCCCGGCACTCGCACTTCGAATCTTCATCCTTTTCCCTGTTGCCGGTCTAGAGAGGAGTCTTATGTTAATCCGAGTATATATTCGTTCAGGGACATTTACATCGACACTTGCCCAGGAGATGATTCGATGAAGCGGTTCATGATTCTACTCTGCCTGGCCCTGCCGATCTTCGCGATCGGCTGTGGCGGCGGCAAATCGGCCAAGCGCCTCAACGCGGGCGGCTCGACGTTCGTCTACCCGATGATGTCCAAGTGGGCCAGCGAGTACGAGAAGGCCAAGGGTGCCCAGGTCAACTACCAGTCGATCGGCTCGGGCGGAGGCATCCAGCAGATGACCGCCAAGACCTTCGACTTCGGCTGCACCGACAGCCCCATGAACGAGGAGCAACTGAAGAAGTGCCTCGACAACGGCTCCGAGGCCGTCCATATTCCGCTCGTCATGGGGGCGGTCGTACCCGTGTACTCCCTCGCGGAAGTCAAGGAGCCGTTGCGGTTCAGTGGGCCGGTGCTGGCGGACATCTTCTTGGGCAAGATCAAGAAGTGGGACGACAAGGCGCTGGCGGACCTCAATCCTGGGGTCACGCTGCCCGACAAGGAAATCTCCGTCGTCCACCGCTCCGACGGCAGCGGCACGACCTACATCTGGGTCGATTACTTCGCCAAGGTCAGCCCCGAGTGGAAGACGAAGGTCGGCGTCGGCACCTCGGTCAACTGGCCCACCGGCATCGGCCAGAAGAGCAACGAGGGAGTCGCCGGCCTGGTCCGCCGGTCGCCCGGCAGCATCGGGTACGTCGAGTTGATCTACGCCATTCAGACAGACATCCCCTATGGCGTGGTCAAGAACCGCGCGGGGGAGTTCGTCAAGCCGAGCCTCGAGTCGGTGACGGCGGCGGCGGAAGGCTCGCTCGAGAACATCCCCGACGACCTGCGCTACTCGATCACCGACTCGTCGGGCAAGGGCGCGTACCCGATCAGCGGGACGGTCTGGGCCGTCGTCTACGGCAAGCTGCCTGCGGCGAAAGGCAAGGAGGTCGTGGACTTCCTGCGCTGGGTGACGCACGAGGGGCAGGCGTTCACGAAGGATCTGCACTACGCCCCCCTGCCCGAGGGTCTCGTCAAGCGGGTGGAGAAGAAGCTGGACGCCATCGAGGTCGGCAAGTGACGCCTTGCTGACGAAGAGGTACTGCGATGTCTACTCCCGTCGTGACGCCATCCGCCCCCGAAGTCGCCAAGGCGCGCCTCCCGCGCCGCCGATACGACACCTGGACCGACTTCGTGTTCGCCCAACTCTGTCAGGCGGCCGCGATCCTGATCGTCGTCATCATGGCGCTACTCCTGACGGTGCTGGTCACGAAGTCCTGGCTGGCGATACGCACCCTGGGCGTAGGATTCTTCACGACGACGACGTGGGATCCCGAGCCGAGTCATCGCACGTTCGGAGCCTTGGCTTTCGTCTGGGGGACCATCGCCACCTCGGTCATCGCCATGTCGATCGCCGTGCCCTTGGGGGTGGGCACGGCGGCGTACCTGTCGGAGATCGCGTCGGGGCAGGTGCGTCGCTACGGCGCGTTCTTCGTCGAGATGCTCGCGGCGGTGCCCAGCGTCGTGTTCGGTTTCTGGGGGCTGTTCGTCCTCGCGCCCATCTTGAGATGGGTGATCACCGCAGTCGGCGGCCCGAATCAGGGAGGGCTGGGTATTCTCTCGGCGGGCCTGATCCTGTCCCTCATGATCGTGCCGTATATCGCCTCGGTGTCGTTCGATGTCATTCGCTCCGTCCCCGGTTCGCAGCGTGCCGGGTCGCTGTCTTTGGGGGCGACCCGCTGGCAGACGATTTGGCACGTCGTCCTCCCCTACGCCCGGCCCGGCATCATCGGCGGCTGCTTCCTGGCGCTGGGCAGGGCGCTGGGCGAAACGATGGCCGTCACCATGCTCATCGGGAACAAGGCCGTCATCGGCCTGTCCCCGTTCTCGCTCGGCAACTCCATCCCGAGTGTGATCGCCAACGAGTTCACCGAGGCGACTTACGACCTCTACCTATCGGCGCTAGTCGAACTCGGCCTGGTCCTGCTCTTCGTTACCATGCTCATCAACTCGGCGGCCCGCCTCCTGATCTGGCGCGTCAACCACCCTTCCGCCGGGCGAGGCTGGTTTAGACTCGTGATGTCCCGCACGACGGCTGGCACCCCCTCTACGAAGGGGCAAGTGGCGGAACTCCCCGATCCGATGATGCCGGTCGCCGCGAAGTCGCCCGTCGATAACAATTCGGCCCGCGTCGTCGATAAGGTCATGACCGTCGTGATGGGATTGTGTCTGTACGTCACCATCGGCTTCCTGTTCCTCATCCTCGGCTACCTGGTGGTGCGCGGCGCGGGGTCGTTCGACCTCGCCTTCTTCACGAACCTGCCCGCGCCGGTCGGCGAGAAGGGCGGCGGCCTGGCCAACGCCTTCGTCGGGAGCCTCGTCCTCGTCTCGCTCGCCACGCTGTTCGCGGTCCCCGTCGGACTGCTCGCGGCCATCTACCTCGCCGAATACCGCAGCGACCGGCTGGGGCCGGTGGTGCGATTCATCGGCGAGTTGCTCGGCGGGGTGCCGTCCATCATCATCGGCCTGTTCGCCTACAACCTCGTGGTCGTGCCGATGGGGCACTTCTCCGGGTGGGCCGGGGCGTTCGCCCTGGGCGTGATGATGATCCCCATCGTCATGCGGGCGACCGAAGAGTCCCTCCGGCTCGTGCCAGGCACGCTCCGACAGGCCAGCTTCGCGCTCGGCGCGAACCACGCCCAGACGATAATCCGGGTCATTGTGCCGGCGGCATTGCCCGCGATCATCACGGCCATCTTCCTGGCGATCGCCCGCGTCGCGGGGGAGACCGCGCCGTTGCTCTTGACCGCGTCGAGCAACCAGTATTGGCCGAGTTCGCCCAACGATTTCACCCCCTCGCTCCCGGTCTACATCTTCACCTACGCCATGAGTCCTTACGACGACTGGCACCGGCAAGCCTGGGCGGCCGCCCTCGTCCTGCTCGCCAGCGTCATGGTCCTCAATTTCGGCGTCCGCCTCATGGCCGGCAAGCGGATCGTCCAGGCCAGTTCGAGTGATTGAGTCGCGACCCTGGCCTCGCTCGAGGCAGCAGGCGAAGGTGCGCTGAAGGAGATCCCCGCCGATCTGCGATTCTCCCTGTCCGACCCGCCGTTGCCCGAGGGATCGAGCATGAAGGCGATGGCGCAAATCGACAAGATCCGGGTCGAGTGATCGGGTTCATAGGCTCGCGATCAGCGCCTTGACCTTGGTCTCGATCAGGTCTCGGACCTGGCGATAGTTCTCGGCGGGCAGCTCCTTGGGGTCGGGGATGCCCCATTCCTCGTGTCGCCGGGCGGGGATGAGCGGGCAACCCTCGTCCCCGCAACCCATGCCGACGACCACGTCGTAGGTCCCCGAGGGCAAGTCGTTCAGCGATTTGGACCGATGTTTCGTGAGGTCATAGCCGACCTCGGCCATGAATTCGATCGCACGCGGGTTGACCCGGCCCGATGGCCGCGAACCGGCGCTGAACGCTTCGACCCCGTCGCCGCCGTGCATGTGGGCGAACGCCTCGGCGATCTGGCTGCGGTTACTGTTCTCGACGCAGACGAAGAGGATGCGTTTCATGGGATATTGGCTCTCGGGGATGGTTCCAAGGGGGGGTAACAGCAGTAGGTCCGGCGAGCCGAGCCGGACTAGCCCAGTAGGTCCGGCGAGCCGGACCCGCCCCGTTCGGCTCGCGGGGCCTACTTTTCGCCGCGCTCCGCTCGACCCACCCTACCCCCATCCCGATATTCCCAAAAGTCGTGAGGGCCGCGTTGCCGGGGCCGGTCCAACAGAGTAGTGTGAAGGTTGGTCACGCGCGCGGGCATTTCCTCCCTGTTGGGACAGCATATACCGGCACCTGCCGTTCGTCCTTCTCGATAAGCTACAGGAAGGGAATTCGCCTTCGCCGAATTCGTGACCGTCTGCCTTCATTCTTTCATCCTGTCTGAGGTACTCTCCATGAAACTCCGCTGGATTGCTCCGAGTGTCCTCCTGGGGCTACTGCTCGGGATCGTGGCTTGTCGCAAGCCCGCCCCGCCGCCTATCGTTTCCTCCAAGCTCGAGGAAGAGGCGGGAGAGGATCTCTTCGAGGACATCGCCGCCTCGTCGGGGATCAAATTTTCGTACCGCAACGGTGAGGACTCGGCCAATCACCTGGCCATCCTCGAGTCGCTCGGCGGCGGCGTCGCGCTGATCGATTACGACGGCGACGGGCTGCTCGACGTCTTCTTCCCCGGCGGCGGGTACTTCACGGGGCCGGACAAGAAGACCATCACCGGCTCGCCGTGCAAGCTCTTCCGCAACCTCGGCAAGGGCAAGTTCGAGGACGTGACGGTGAAGGTCGGCCTCGACAAGCTCGCAGGGGGCAAGCCGTGGTTCTACACCCACGGCGCGGCGGTCGGCGACTACAACCGCGACGGCTTCTCGGACCTCCTCGTCACCGGCTGGGGGCGGATCGCCTTGTTCCGCAACGACCCGGTCGATCCGAAGGATCCGACGAAGGGGCGGAAGTTCACCGATGTCTCCGCCGAGGCGAAACTCGACAAGGGCATCGAGTGGGCCAGCAGCGCCGCCTGGGGCGACCTCGACGGCGACGGCTATCCCGACCTCTACGTCTGCCAGTACGTCAATTGGTCGTTCCAGAACCATCCGCCGTGCGTCTACGACGGCAAGACCCCGGATGTCTGCCCGCCGAAGAACTTTTCCGGCCTCCGACACAAGGTCTTTCGCAACCTCGCCGACGGCACCTTCGCCGATGTCACGGTCGCGGCCGGCATCGTTCCCGGTGGCCCCGACACGAGCAAGGGGCTTGGCGTGCTGATGATCGACACCGACGGCGATGGCAAGCCGGAGGTGTATGTGGCGAACGACACGGTGGACAAGTTCTTCTACGTCAACCAGTCGAAGCCCGGCAAAATCCTCCTCGTCGAGAAGGGGACCACCAGCGGCGTGGCGCGCGACGAAAAGGGATCGCCCAACGGTAGCATGGGCCTCGACTCGGGCGACCCCGACCACAAAGGCAAGCCGTGGCTCTGGGTGACGAACTACGAAAACGAGTTGCACGCCCTGTATCGCAACGAGGGCAAGAAGGACATGCAGTTCTTCAGCTTCCAGACCTCCGAAGCGGGCATCGCCATGCTGGGCCAGCGCTACGTCGGCTGGGGGACGGCCTTCCTCGACGCGGACCGCGACGGCTGGGAAGACCTGTTCGTCGCCAACGGCCACGCCATCCGCCACCCCACCTCGAAGGGCGTGACGCGCAAGCAGCGACCCGTGTTGATGCTCAACCGGGCGGGCAAGTTCCGCGTCGCCACGAAGCGCCTCGGCACCTACGGACAGGCGGAGCATCTCTCGCGCGGGGCTGCTTTCGGCGACCTCTACAACGACGGGCATATCGACATCGTCGTCAACAACACGAACGCGCAGGCCGGCGTCTTGCACGGCATCGGCGGCAAGGACCACCACTGGATCGGCGTCCAGCTCGTCGGCAAGGGGCACGCCTGCATCGTCGGCTCGCGCGTCGTCGTCGAGGCCAACGACATGACGCAGACGCGATTCTCCAAGGGCGGCGGATCCTATATGTCGTCCAACGATCGACGGCACCATTTCGGCCTGGGCAAGGCGACAAAGATCGACAAGCTCACGGTCCACTGGGCGGACGGCACGCAGAAAGAGTTCACAGATCTGGCGGTCGATAAGTATCACCGCCTGGAGCAGGGGAAGTAGCGGGGTGATGCGAAGACCTAACCATGCCCCCTCTCCAGCAAGGCATTGGTATCTACACAAAGGAAAGGTGAAGCCGGTGTAAGGCTGACCCCACCCCCCAGCCCCCTCCCCTCAAGGGGAGGGGGTGCAAGACCGGCCCGTGGGAGACTTCACACCAAAAGACATGCCTCCGGCTCCCCCTCCCGTTTAGGGGAGGGGGCTGGGGGGTGGGGTCAGCCGCTGGGAGACTTCACCTTTTCTCTTGTGTAGATACCAATGCCTACAAGGAGAGAGGGAGTCGGAGGCAGGTCTGATGGCGTCACGTCTTCCCGTTGCTGGTATTGTTCCCCCTCTCCCTGCGGGAGAGGGGGCTGGGGGGTGAGGTCTTCGCGTCACCATCCGCGCCCCACTTCGTTCGACGGGCAGTGCCTATTTTTCCTTGTAGACCTTCTCCTTGACGGCATCTCTGACCCTATCCTTCATGCGATCTTTGTTGAATCCCTTCCCCCGCTCTTCCTCCATCCCCTCGCGTACCTTCTTGGCCATCCCGGCCTCGGGCGTCAGGGTGACGCTCGTGCTGAGCGTGGTGCCCTTGCGTTCGACCTTGGCGGCCTCGAGAGCCTTCTTCGCGACGGCGCTCAGTGGCTTCATGCCCGCGAATTCGCGTTCGTGCTTCGGCAGCATCACCACCAGTTGGCGCGCGACGTAGAGGATCGACTTCAGCGCCGTCTCGCCGTCGTCCATTTCGTCCTTGGTGGCGAAGTCGATCTTGGCGGTCAGCGAGTACGTCTTCTTGATGTCCAGCGTGAGCAGACCGAACTTGGCGTTCAACAACGGCTTGTAGGGCAGCATGACGACCCCACCCCCGAACGAGCCGAACAGTAGGTCGAGATCGTCGTCGTCCTTGGCCACTTCGACCGCCGCCTCGGCGCGGACCTGGGCCGAGACGAAGACCTCGCCGCGCGAAGGCTTGCGGTCGCGGAGGGATGCACCCTTGTCTTTGAAATCCCTTGGAGCCCTATCCTTGAGAACGTCCTTGTCCTTGAATCGGTCCTCCCGCTGCTTCTGCCATTCCATGCGCTCGCGTTCGCTGTCTTCGCGTGATTGCTTCATCATGGTCCGCAGGCGCTTGCCGTCCATCGCCAGCACCAGCGAGTGTTTGGAGGCCAGGGCCAGGGCGTCGGTCATCTCGGGGGATGCTTTGCCCTTCGTCGTGAGCAGGGTTTCGATGGCGGCGACGCTGCCCGTCATGAAGGTGTTCTTGTCGATCGGGCACCAGCCCTGCGTCCAGCGGTTGGATTCGCCGACGTAGTAGATCTTCTTGCCGCCGACCTTCTTCTCGTTGACTTCGGGTTTAGGCTGCTCGGGGGCGTCCTTGAACCTCTTGTCCTTGAAGCCTTTGAACCGAGACTCGATGCTCGCCTCGCGAACCTTGGCGGCGTCATAAGCCTTCTTGGTGCGGACGATCTGCACCGGGCCTTGGCGCACGACCGCCACGGTCAGGCGGTCGATGCCGTAGGCCGAGGCGTGAAGTTCCCGCTCCATGGATTGAGGCATGTCCTGGAGGACCGCCTTGACCAGTTCGTCGCCGGTGAAGTCGGCGGGGCGGAAGGTGACGAAGAAGGCGGCCTCGCCGGCGACCAGCTTCATTTCCGAGGCCTCCGGCTCCGTGTCCGGGTCCGCCTGGCTGCGGGAGGCGAAGTCGATCGGCAGCCACAGGGCCAGGGCCACGAAGAGCAGGCCGGCTACACCGAAGGAACAGGGGATCACACGACGCGACATGGACGGCCTCCTGAAACAGGATTGGGTGAGCGCTCATCCGCCGGAGCATCGGGCCGACGCGCCCACGAGGGGATATAGAGGAACGTATGCGCCGACGATAGGGTTTACAAGGCACGGCCCGCCTCTGTTTTTCATTTCGGCAAAGAAAGCAAAGCGGTGATCCTCGCGAATGAGACTTCCGAGGGAAAAACCCGACCAAAGGCGCGGAAGGGCGCTCGGACGCCAGGAGGAGGCCCGCGCGGCAGAATCTAGGGAAAAGGATCTGGACGAACGAGGCCCCTCGCGTTAGGAATTACCCAACGGGCCTCCCTCGCGATTCCTGCCACGGAAACACAGCGAGGGAGGCCCATGCCTTTTTATTTCCCCCAGCCCACCCAGCCCACCTTCGTCCACCTCGCCCACTCCTTCGGCGCC
>JANXSH010000576.1 GCA_025356615.1 Planctomycetia bacterium
TGACGCTCGCTGATGACCACCTTGGCCGCTGATCCTGCCATCTCGGCTCCTCCTGTCGTGGTTCCTTCCGCTTCGCACAGGATGGAGAAGATACGCAATTTCACTTCGCCGCGGAAGCCTAACTCTGCAACGTGGTACTAGGAGAGCGCCGAAGGGGGAAGCGCCGGGACCGGAGGGCAAGCCGAACGCGGTCGCAATGCGAATCATTCATCGGGAAATCGATCCGTTCGGAGTCGCCCCTCGATGATGACGAGTTCCCTCGTCGCCTCATTGCGTTCGACGTAGAACGTGACGTGCAGGCGCTCGGGAACGCCGTCGCCGTCCGGCGTGAGTATCAGCCGATAGGGCGCGTGGTGGGGACGATCATACCGCCGAGGTGGGCGTCGGGGTCCGCCCCCAGTTCGGCGGCGATGCGCCCCTGGAGCGCCGACGGCAAACTGGGGTATCGCACGAACCACGCGCGCAGCCGGCGGGCCAGTTGCTCGCCACTATACCGGACGGTCCAGCGCACGGGCGACCTCCTCCAGGTCGAAGAACCGGCCCGCCTGGATGTCGGCCCGCGCCGCCTCGGCCTCCTTCAGGTCCAGCATGGGCCAGCCGTCCAGGAATCGCTCGTGGAGAAGAACGGGATCTTGCAGGTGGACTATACGAACGTCCTGCGCTGGAGCGGAAAGGGACTCGTCGAGGCCGTCCTCTGTCCCGCTGGCCGGCTATCTTCCCTGTTGGATTTCAGAGAATTGGATGATGGCTCCGAACAGGCACATGCAGAAGCTCAGGACAATCGCGAGCATCCCCAGGAGTCGGCACATCCTCATCTGGCTGTGGGCCGAATCGTATCGAGGCCCTCTGGGAAGATTCATCGTTTCCTCATCTGCCTTCTTGATGGTGATTATCCCGAGAATCAGCCCCGCGAGCGGGATACACGAGAAAACGCAAGCGATGATGGCAAAGATGAACGGCCCGGAAGGGGCAGGCACCTGCCTTGGCTCGCGTTTCCGCCGGCGCTTGATCGGCCGGTCGTACTCGTCATCCTCATCGTCATCATAGTCGCGCCGCGAACGGCGCGGCTCGTCGTAGTCGTCCTCCCGGTCGCGCCGCTGTCGGTGCGGGCGGTCGTCGTCATCATCGGGTTCACGACTCTTGCGCCGCAGCCGATCCTCCCCCTCGCGAGTGGGGCGCTTCGTGGGCTGTTGGACAAGGTCTTCGGCGATGTCACATTCGATCACATCGTCCTCGTCGGGACGACTATCGCTTCGCCGGGATCGGTCCTCCTCCTCTCGGCTATCGCTTCGCCGAGAACGGTCGTCTTCGTCCTCCTCGGAGCGAGTAGGACGCTTCACCGGCTCTTTGGCGATCGGTGTTTCTACTACCTCCTCGGCGGCGCGGCTACTCTTCCGCCTGGGTCGGTCGATTTCATCGTCATCGGGACGGCTACGCCTTCGCCGAGAACGGTCGTCTTCGTCCTCATCGGACCGGGTGGAACGCCGGGATCGTTCCTCCTCCTCTCGGCTATCTCTTCGCTTCCCACGATCGCCTTCGCCCTTTTCGTCTCGAGTAGGACGCTTCTTCGGCTCTTTTGCGATCGTTCTTTCGACTACCTCGTCCTCGTCGGCGTGGCTACTCGCTCGGCTGGGCCGATCAACTTTCTCATCATCCGGGCGGCTACGCCTTCGCCGGGCACGGTCCTCTTCGTCCACCACGTCGCGAGTAGGATGCTTCACCGGCTCCTCGAGAGTTACGCTCTCGAGGAGTCCAGGTTGTTGCATTTCGCCCGGCGCTACGAAGCTGGATCTGCAATCGGGACAGCGTACCCGAATGCCGGCGACCTCGTCGCCGACTCGTAGCACCCTCCGGCAGTCCGGGCATTTCAGGATGATCGCCATGACCGGTTGTTCTAGACGAGGCTTGTTACCCGACCCCAGACAGTATACGCGGTGTTCTACTACTTCTTCCGCATCTGGTAATACTGCACCAAATCGATCCGCGTCACGATGTCCTGCACCTTGCCATCGACGACGGCGAGGACGCCGGTGTTGCCTGACAGCAGGAGTCGGTACGCCTCGTCGAGGTGGACGCCCGCGTCGAGCGTCGGCAGCGGGCGGGCCATCACGTCGCCGATGCCGAGCTTCTTCGGGTCGGCGTTGTCGTGCAGCACGCGCGCCAGCGTCACCTCCTGGATGCTGCCTACGCTCTTGCCGTCCTGCAATACGGGGAGTTGAGAGATCCCCGATTTGTCCATCAGCCCGATGGCGTCGGCGACGGTCGCGTCCGGGTGGATGTGGACGAGCGTGCGCGGGCCGCGCAGCGTGAGGAGATCCTTGATCGATTGCGCGGGCTGGTCGGTCTCGTTGAGGTTGTTCGCGTTGAGCCAGGCTTCGTCGTAGAACTTGCTGAGGTAGTTGCGTCCCGTGTCGCAGATGAGCGTCACGATGAGGTCGTCCGCCGTGCAGCGCCGGGCGTACTTGAGCGCGGCGGCGACGTTGGTCCCGCTCGAGCCGCCCGCGAGGATTCCTTCGCGGCGGGAGAGCTGGCGGGCGAAGTGGAACGACTCGGCGTCGCCGATGCGAATCCACTCATCGACGAGTTGGCCGTTGAACGTCTTGGGTACGAAGTCTTCGCCGATGCCTTCGACCTTCCACGAGTGCGGCGTGCCGCCGCTCAGGACGCTGCCCTCGGGGTCCGCGCCGATGATCTTCACGTCGGGCTTGCGCTCCTTGAGGTAGCGCGCCACGCCGCTGATGGTGCCGCCGGTGCCGATGCCGCAGACGAAGGCGGTGATCTTGCCCTCGGTCTGCTCCCAGATTTCGGGGCCGGTCTGGTGGTAGTGGATCTCGGGGTTGGCGAGGTTCGTGAACTGGTTGGGCCGCCACGCACCGGGGATCTCGCGGGCCAGGCGGTCGGCCACCCCGTTGT
>JANXSH010000589.1 GCA_025356615.1 Planctomycetia bacterium
CCGATCTGCCGCGCTGGCGATCCTGGTGGATCATCGTGCCGACATCTATTCGCTCGGGATGGTCCTGTACGAAATGCTCACGGGCCATAAGCCGTTCGAGCAAAGTGCGAGCTATTCCGTCTTCCCCTTGCAAATCGAAGCGATGGCAACGGAACGAGGCAAGGCGTCTCCGTCGTTGCGCGAACAACGCCCGGACACACCGTGGAGCCTCGAAAGTATCTGCCGGAAGTGCCTGGCCCCCGATCCCGCCGAGCGCTATCAGCAGGCCGAACACCTGGCGGAAGACCTGCGTTGCCTGTTCGACTACCGCCCGTTGAAGTACGCACCCGAGTTGAGCCGCGCAGAGGTGTTGACCAAGTGGACGCGCCGGCACCCGCGACTCACCTCCGCAGTCCCCATCACCCTGCTCGCCGTAGCGTTGCTCCTGGCGATCGGGGGTGCCCTGGTGACGGTGAGCCGACACCTGGCGGGAACCCAGGAGCGACTCGGCACGGTTCAGGCGCAGGAACGAAAGCGTGACTTCGAGGCCGGCACCGTCCGGGCCTTGTGCCTGGTCAACACCACGACCGGCCTGAAGGAACACCTCCCCGAAGGAATGAGAGTCTGCGAAGAGACGTTGGCCCTGTATGGCATCCTCTCGGCGGACGACTGGCAGGAACCTGCGGACTGGAGTGTCCTGCCTGCGGACGAGCGCGACCGGCTGGCGGAGGACGCCCGCGAGTTGCTCCTCTTGCTGGCGTCGGCCCGCGTGCGGCTGGCCCCGAAGGACCGTGAGGTTTTGCGATCGGCATTGGGACTGATCGACCGCGCCGAATCGATCCCTGGGTTGGCACCGTCCCAGGCACTTTGGATGGACCGTGCACGACACTTGGAGTTGCTGGGCGAATCCGAGCAATCCCAAACCGCCCAACTGCGAGCGAGAGAGATTCCCCTCGCCAGCGCGCGCGACCACTATCTCTTGGCGACCGCCCTGGTACGCGGGGGAGGGGCCGAGAAGTACGCCCGAGCACTCGCCGCCCTGGACCGGGCGGTCGCCCTCGACCCCCGACACTACTGGTCGTGGATGCAACGAGGCATGTGTCACACGGAATTGGGCGACTATGTCCTCGCGGCGGGGGATTTCGGCCACTGCACCGGACTCTGGCCGGATTTCGCCTGGGGACATTTCGATCTCGGATTTGTGCAGGCAAAAAGCGGCAACAAGTCAGAAGCCGTGCTAATCTATACCAGAGCTTTGGACTGCGATCCTGATTTGGTCGCCGCCCGAGAACACCGTGGACTGACGTGCGTGGAACTGAAGAGGTATCCCGAGGCGTTGGCCGATCTGGACCAAGTTTTGGCGAAAGTGAAGAGTCTCGCTTCGGTGCATGCAGGCCGAGGGATGGCTCTGGAAGCACTCGGGCGTCACGCGGAGGCCGACGAGGCTTTCCGACTCGCGTTCGATCAGACCGCCGAACTGCCTGCCGCCCGGCGTGTCCAGATTCGCTGGGCCTACGGTTTCGCGGTGGCCTCCCGCCTGCCGCGCGAGGCGCGAGAGGCGTTCTCGGAGGTGCTGGAGCAAGACCCGCTGAACAAAGAGGCGCTGTATGGCCTGGCCATGTTGGCGATGGCGAAGGGGAATAACCCCGAGGCGCTCGAATTCTTCAACCGCGCTCTGGAGGCGGCTCCCAACTTCTTCGATGCGAGACGATACCGGGCCGTGCTGCTGGCGAGAAACGGCTCCTTGGAACGGGCCAGCGACGACATCAACTGGTGTCTGGAGAGGGAGCCTCGTTCGGGAGATTCGCTCTACGCCGCCGCCTGCGTGGCCGCCCTCGCCGCGAAACAGCTATCCGATACGAAGCTCGCCGACCAAGCTTTGGATCTGTTGGCAAAAGCCCTCACTCGCGGAGTCGGACGGGACAAGGCGGGCAACGATCCCGACCTCGTCCAAATCCGAGACGACCCCCGATTCCGGCGGCTGCTTCTCCAAAAATAAACAACAAATTGAAAAGAAGCTAACCACAGAGGCACAGAGGGCACAGAGAAATACACAGAATGAAGAGAGGGTAAGACAGGAAACAAGGGCGTCCACTCTCGGATCATTATTGTTTTCTGTGAATTTCTCTGTGCCCTCTGTGCCTCTGTGGTTAGCTTCTTTTTAGGCTCCCCTCATTCTCGAGCAGTGGTGAACCATGTCGGCAACGGCAACCGAAGCGACCCCCCGATGCAAAGTCTCTTCCTTGACGAACCAGACCCGCTACCTGGCGAGCATCCTTCGCGAGGAATTCGGGGAACCCTTCGCGTTCTACGACCCGGCGACCGGCGAGGCGATTGGTGCATCCGGTTCCGAAGGGAGCCTCGCACTGGCTTCCTGCGGCACTCCCGAACAGATCAAGCAATGGGTCTCCGTAGGATGTGCCCAGGCGATCCACTCGAGAGAGGGTCAGTATCAACTGGTCCTTCCCTTGACTCTGAAAGACACCCCGCCCGTCGTCGGGATTGGCAGCCTGACGGGTTTCGCCCGCACTCAGGTGGAGGTGGCTCGGGAACAAGCCCGCCTACAGAAATGGGCGCAGTCGGTCTGCGATCGGCTCATGCTGACCGCCGCTGCCCCGGTCTTGCACCGAAAGGGACACGACCAAGAGGGATCGGGCACCCTCGCCTGGGAAGCGATCGGTGCCCTGGAACATCTCACGCGCCGACTCCGTTTCCACAAGGAGACGGAGAAGAATCAGATGCGCATCCTTCGGTCTGCCGCAGACCTCCTCCGCGTCCAGACTATCCTCTGGGTGCCGCATCAAGCCAACGGGGATATTCTCATCTGGGGTAAGGTCGGCCTGTCCACCTGGGACTGTCGGCAGCTCGCCGAGCGATTGAGCAAGAACCCCGAACTGGGAAAGACGGGCTTCCTCATGCTCAATGAACTCCAGGGCAGCAGCCTGGGGACGAGTTTCCCGCGCATCTCCAACGTCCTCGCCCTCGCCGTCCGCGATCAAGGTCCGCAAGGTCTCCTCATCGCGATCAACAAAACCTTGGGCACTCCGGCGAATTCGCTGGCCAAAGCACAGCTCCCGAATCAGGACGGCGGAGTATCCCCGATCGCTGGCTCTCCCGTACAAGCGACATTCACCGCCGTGCCGTTGCGGCGCAGCGATGTCGTGGTGCTTACGCCGTTCGCGGCCCTCTTCAGCCTCCACGTCGGCGTCTCGGCCCGCTACCACGACCTCAAGGAACTCCTAGTCAGTCTCGTCCGCTCGCTGACCGCCGCCATCGACGCCAAGGACGCCTACACGTTCGGTCACAGCGAGCGCGTCGGGCGCGTCGCGGTCGAGCTTGGTCGCGAAATGGGTCTCGAATCGGACGACGTGAACGACCTCTACCTGGCCGGGCTGCTCCACGACATCGGCAAGATCGGCATCCGCGACGGGGTGCTCTGCAAGCGCGAGGCCCTCACCCCCGACGAGAGGGAACACCTGCAACAGCACGTCACGATCGGTCACGCGATCCTGATCGAGCTGCACCCGATCCGCCACCTCTTGCCCGGCGTGTTGTACCATCACGAGCGGATCGACGGTGCCGGGTATCCCGAGGGGTTGAAGGGGGACGCGATCCCGATCATCGCCCGCATCCTGGCCGTGGCGGACGCCTACGACGCCATGAGTACCACCAGGCCGTACCGGCAGGCGATGATGCACGACCGGGTCGAGACGATCCTCCGTGAAGGCGCGGGGACACAATGGGACAAGAACGTGATCGACGCCTTCATGCGTTGTCGCCTCAAGATCCACACCATCCGCCAGCGGGGCATCGGCGAATCGCTGCGGCAAGCGGTCAACGGTGCCCTTCGGAAAGGCGACAGTAAGCATTTGGATTCCTTGTCCTGTGCGATGCTGCCCGGCGAGCTGTGAGTCGGAAGCTCTCCGACCTAACCCCCCTAATCCTCTTCCCTAAAAGGAAGGGGGAACCGGAGACGACCCGGTCTGGCTCCCCCTCCCTTTTAGGGGAGGGGGCTGGGGGGGTGGGGTCAGCTTTGGAGAAACCTCACTCACACTCTTTGACTCGGATAGATGCCGGTCGCCGACTCGAACGCAAAAGTTCTCCGTGAATTTCACGCCGCCTATGAATTCGAGACTTCCTCGAACAGATTGCGATGGCCCCAATGCTCTCTCCTTCGAAACAGCTGGTCCCTGGTTCTCACCACGGGAGCGTCCTTTCCAGCGTTGCGCGGAAGAGTTCCCCCTCGGCTGACTCGGTGGTTCGAGACAGCGTGGTGGAAGAAAGCCATCTCCTATCCAAAATTCGGCTCCTGAGCAAGGTCGCGCAATTTGCGACCGGAGATTTCGATCTACCCGTTCTGCTATCCCGATCGTTGTCCGAGTTGGAACGGCCACTCCCTCTCCATGTGTGTTCCGTCTGGCTGGCCGAGTTCGAGGAGCAGCCCGGAAATGGGTACGACCAGGAGGGACAGGGAGGCGTCGCTGATCCCTGCTTCGCCGAAGGGCCGCCGGTCTCCTGGGTTCTGGCCGCGAACAACAACAATTCCGCAACGCGCGCTGCCACCTTGGGCCTGGCACCGGGCAAGCGGCTGTCCGCAGAGCGGACCCCGTTCCGGGCCTGCATGAGGGGCGGGCAGGCGGTGTACGCGGACCTCCCTCGGATGCGCGAGTTGGGCGACGACCTGTGCCGAGAACTCGTCGCTCGGGGGGCGTCGGTGTATTTCGCCATCCCCCTTTACGTCGGCGAATCCACGGTCGGCGTGCTCCAGAGCGTCGCAACGCATACAGGGGGCTTTACCGGCGAACAAATCCAACTCCTGTACATCGTGGCGGACCTCCTCGGTCCAGCAATCTCGAACTGCCAATTCGTCGGTCGTCTCCAGACCGCGAATGCGCGATTGCGCGCGTCGCAGAACAAACTCGTCCAGACCGAGAAGATGCGTGCCCTCGGTGAGTTGGCGGCGGGGGTGGCGCACAACTTCAACAACTCGCTGTGCAGCGTGCTGGGCTATCTTGAACTGGCCCTGATCGACCCGGCCTTGCCCGTGTCGTGTCGCCGACTCCTCGAGGCCAGCCGAACGGGTGCCCTGGACGCCGCCCAGACCGTCCGTCGTGTCCAGGATTTTGCGCGACGAAAGGATACGGATACGGATGTCGCCGCCCAGTCGGTGAATCTCAACGACCTCATTCGCCAGACCGTGGAACTGACCCGCCCCAAGTGGGAGAAGGTGCCTGCGTCTTCGACACCGATCGAGATGCTCGTTCTGCCGGAGGCGACGGCCGATGTGATCGGCAACCCTGGCGAACTGCGTGAAGTCCTGACGAACTTGATCTTCAACGCCGTCGATGCCATGCCCGAGGGCGGCCCTCTGACCGTGCGAACGTGGAGTACGCCTTCGGATGTTTATTTATCGGTCCGCGATAGCGGCATCGGAATGAACGAGTCCGTTCGGCATCGCCTCTTCGAGCCGATGTTCACGACGAAGGGCCAGCGGGGCACGGGACTCGGATTGAGCGTCTCGTTCGCGATCATTCAGCGGCACGACGGGGAGATCATGGTCGAGTCCGCGCCCGATCGAGGTTCCACGTTTACGGTTCGGATGCCCGCTGCGGTGTCTGGCGCGGTAAGGAACGAGGGGGTCGCGCCCCTGACCCCATCCCGCGAAGCGTTGGGGCGTTCGCGGGTGCTGGTGATCGACGACGAAGAGTGCATTCGACAGCTCCTGGCAGAAGCCTTGACGCATCTGGGGTACAGTCCGCGTTTGGCGGCAAGCGGGGAAGAAGGTTTGGCGGTGTTCGCGGGGGAACCGATCGACATCGTAGTTACCGATGTCGGACTCCCCGGTATCAGTGGTATCGAAGTGGCGCGTACTCTCTCCGAGCGATCGCCCCACACTCCCGTCTTGCTGCTGACAGGATGGCGAGACCAACTCGCCGCCCAGGGCAAACATTTGGAAGGCGTCGCGCGCGTCCTGGCAAAACCCATCACCATCGACACGCTCGCTTCCGCCCTCGCCGAGGTATGCCCCGCACGCCTGTGATTTTCGGAATCGATGTCTCCGGCTCGCAATCTGCAACGATTCATGACCTCGACTCGCCATCGAGCTGAGACGATCCGTAGCGATTAGGAGTTACGCAGTTGGCGAGCGGCCCCTGTCAAGGGGCTGGTTCGGAACCACCGCACACAGCCCCTTGACAGGGGCCGCTCGCCAACTGCGTAACTCGTAGCGATATACTCGACTCGGCCAAGGGTATCTCCTATACAGGGAAGACTTCCCTTGTTTTCCCACGGGTCTCCGCTATGAATCCTCCTCTGGACTACCTGCCCCGTCTCCCGCGTCGCAGGGACTACCGCATCGGATGCCTCGGGGCGGGGTTCATCATGCGGGACTGCCACCTCGTCGCCTACCGCCAGGCGGGGTTCAACCCCGTCGCCATCGCCTCCCGCAACCCGGCGACCGCGAAAGAAGCGGCGTCACGGCACGGCATAGCGACCGTCCACGACACCTACGAGGCGCTGCTCGCCGACCCGAACGTCGAGGTGCTTGACATCGCCGTCCCACCGGACGCACAGCCGGCGCTGATCCGGGCCGCGTGCAACCACGCCGACCACATTCGAGGCATCCTGGCCCAGAAGCCGTTGGCGATGAGCGTCGGTGAGGCACGCGGGTGCGTCGAGGCGTGCGCGAAGGCGGGAATCACGCTCGCCGTCAACCAGAACATGCGCTACGATCAGTCGGTGAGGGCGTGCAAGGATCTGCTGACGCGCGGCATGCTCGGCGAGCCGGTGCTGGGCACCATCGACATGCGGGCCATCCCGCACTGGATGCCGTGGAGCGAGACGCTGCCGTCGCTGTCCACGTTCGTCATGTCGATCCACCACCTAGATACCTTCCGTTATTGGTTCGGCACACCCGACCGCGTCCTGGCCAGCACCCGACCCGACCCGCGCACGCGCTTCCCGCACGGCGACGGGCTGAACCTGTACATCCTGGAGTACGACAACGGGTGTCGGGCTTCCTCCTGGGACGACGTGTGGGCCGGCCCTTGCCGTGAGGGGGCGGCAGGAGACATCGGCATCCGCTGGCGCGTCGAGGGCACCGAAGGGCTGGCGCGGGGCACGATCGGCTGGCCGAGCTACCCCGCGAAGACGCCCAGCACGCTCGACTACTCGACGAAGCAGACGCCAAACACCTGGATCGCCCCGCGCTGGCCGGAGGTGTGGTTCCCCGATGCGTTCGTCGGCACGATGGCCCAGTTGCTCCGCGCCATCGAAGACGGCACCGAGCCGGAAATCTCGGGGCGGGACAACCTGGAGACGATCGCCCTTTGCGAGGCCGTCTTCACCGCCGCGCGCGAGCATCGCGTGGTGAGCGTGCGCGAGTTCCTCGGCCCGTAGCCTGTCAAGCCGGGTGATCTGGGTATCGTCGGGAGCCTGGGGTTTCTCGCGGGATAACTCTCGCTGGGCCGACATCCGAAAGGAAAGTCGGTTCATTCGCAGAAACACGCGCTGGCGGCACGCGGTTTGTAACACTTACCATGTGTCAGCCCGAACTCACGGAGGTTCTCTCATGCTCCTCAACTTCGCATTTTGCATCGTCGGCTGCACTACGCTCGCCCTGTTCAACGTGGCCTCGTTCCTCTACGGCCTTGGCTTCGACACCCGGTCGATGACGGGCGGCGTCCCGTTCTGGCTGCTGTTGCTGGGCGCGGCCGTCCTGCCGTTGTTGGCGTGCGTCTGCTGCTTCTACGCCTCGCTGTCGGTGGGCGAGAGGCCGGCCCCCCGCGCCTGGCAGCCGGCCCGCCGAGAGCAAGTGGTGGTCGAGCCTGCGGCACCCGCCCGAGTCGAGGAACCCCGCCTCGCGGAGATGGCCGCGCGGTGAGTCACGGCTTGGCCTTGGGCAGGGTCGCGAGGAAGCCCTCGAAGTCCTCGCGGCCGCGGAGGGAGTCGAAACTGGGACTCTTCATGACCACTCGCCGAAATGCGGGGTTCGCGAAGGCTCCGTTCACATTGGCTCGATTCAGATAGATGATAGCTTCCTTCGCCAGCTTCTGGACCTCCTGGGTACGTAGGACGATCGGCCTGTTGGGATCCTGGTTGATTCGAGCGATGAGCAGGGCGCAAGCGCGGGCGGACAGAACCTCCGCCCGCCCGATGCCAAAGCGATACGAGGTGTTCTTACGGTCAGAAGCGGAAAGCCTTAGATAGACCTCCCGCGAACGCAGATAGGATGGGATAGCCTCGTTCGACTGTCCCAATTCGTCCAGCGAGTTGCCCAGGCTGTAGTGCGTCATCCCCAGGTCGGTCTGATACTCCGGGACATCGGGCTGTTGCTCGACCAGCTTGGCTTGGATGGCGCGGGCGTACAGCAGGGCCTTTACCGCCTCGTCCCACCTGCGGAGGATTCCGAGCGAGAGGGACAGAAGATGGTGTGACTTCGCCAGTTCGCGCCGGTACTCCGGGATGTCGGGCTGTTCCTCGACGAGCCTGGCGAGCATGTCGCGCGCCTGGATGGATTCTTTCATCGCCTCCTCCTGCCTGCCTAGCGTACCGAATAAGGCTCCCATCTCTTTATGCGTGCCCGCCAGTTCGCGCCGGTACTCCGGGATGTCGGGCTGTTCCTCGACGAGCCTGGCGAGGAGGTCGCGCGCCTGGAGTTGTTCCTTCATCGCCTCCTCCCGCCTGTTCGAGGCGCTGAGCAATTTGCCCAGGTGGGTGTGCGCCTTCGCCCGATTACTTCTATACTTCGGGACATCGGGCTGAGTCTTGACCAGCGTGGCGAAGAGGTCGCGGGCCTGGAGCAACTCCTTCATCGCCTCGTCGTGCCTTCCCAGAAAGGTGAGCAAGACTCCCAGGTCGTCGCGCGACCGTGCCAGGGCGAATTGATACTCCGGGACGTTAGGCTGGGCTACTGCCAGAACCGCCCCCATGTCGCGGGCCCGGAGCAACTCCTTCATCGCTTCGTCGTCTCTGCCCTGGAAGGAGAGCAAATTTCCTAGGTTGGCGTGTGTCGCCGCGAGCCTGGTCTGATACTTCGAGACGTTGGGCTGGGCCTTGGCCAGGCGGGCAAGAATGTCGCGCGCCTGGAGCAACTCCTTCGTAGCCTCCTGCACCCTCCCCAGGGTGCCGAGCAAGATGCCTAGATTGATGTGCGAGGCCGCTAGGTTGCTTTGAAACCTTGAGACCTCGGGCTGTGCTTTGACCAGCCTGGAGAGGATGTCGCGTGCCTGGCGGTGTTCCTTCATCGCCGCCCGTTGCTTGCCCAGGGCGCTGAGCAGGGTGGCCAGGTTGTCGTGCGTCCCCGCCAAGCGATCCTGATACTCCGGGATGTCGGGCCGTTGCTTGGCGAGTCTATCTAGGATGTCGAGAGCCTGGAGGTGTTCCCTTATCGCCTCCTGTCGCCTGCCCAGTTCACCGAGCAAGACGCCCAGGTTGCCGTGCGTAGCGGCAAGCTCGATCTGATACGTCGAGTCGTGGGGCTGGGCCTTGACCAGCCGGACGAAGATGTTGCGGGCCTGGAGATACTCCTTCACCGCACCTTCCTTGCTGCCGATCTCGGCCGTGATGTACGCCACGCGAAAGTGCTGATCCGCCGTCTCCGCCTCGAGTCTCGGATCATCGGGCCGCTGCACGCGGAAGTTCTTGTAGAACGGCAACGCCTTCTCGAGGAGCAATCGCTTTACATCCTTCAAGCCCTCTTCCTGGAAGCGGGGATGTTCTTTCGCGATGTTGAAGCACTCGTCCACGGCCTTGCGGGCCAGCGCGAGATTCGCCTCGGCGCGGTGGAGGTTGTCTTTGGCGGTCGTCTCGGCGGTCAGCGCGCGGCGGAGGTTCTCTTCCGCGTCCAGGAGGTTCGCCTTCGCCTCGCCCTCGGCACCCAGGGCGCGGTCGAGAGCGGTCGCGGTCTTCGCCTGCTCCTGGCCTACGACCACGAGGCCGACCGTCAGGGCCGTCACGGTCGCCAGCAAGAGTACGGCGAGGCTGCTCACGAGGGTGCGGTTGCGCCGGCCCCACCGGGCGGCCCGGACGCCCAGCGAGTCGCGGTGGACGCCCACCGGCTCATCGCCCAGCCAGCGGTCCACGTCGGCGGCGAGGTCGCGCGCCTTGGCGTAACGATCCTTCGGCAGGAGGGACATCGCCTTCAGGCACACCGCCTCGAGCGCGGCGGGGACGTTCGGCTTTACCCGGCGCGGGGCGATGAATTCGCCCTCGGCGGCCTGGAGGAGGACGGCGGTGCCGGCATAGGGCGGCTTGCCCGTGAGCAGGCAGTAGAGCGTCGCGCCGAGCGAGAAGAGGTCGCTGGTGGGGCCGACGCGGTCCCGTTCGCCCAGCGCCTGCTCCGGCGGCATGTACGCCGGGGTGCCGATCGCCTGGCCGTGTTGGGTCTGCGCGGCGTCTTCGCTCGTCTGGACCGGCTGGGTGGGGAGCGTGCCCTCCGGCCCCTCGGCCATCCGGCGGGCGAGACCCCAATCGACGACGATCGTCTCGCCGAACTCGCCGAGCATGACGTTCGCCGGCTTGAGGTCGCGGTGGATGATCCCCCGCGCGTGCGCGTAGCCGACCGCGTTGCACACGGCGACGAACCGGCCCAGCAGCCCGCGCAGGGCCATCGTCCGCTCGCCGGGGTCGCGCTTGCCCTGGTCGTTCGCGTGGAAGCGGTCGATCGCCTCTTGCAGGCTCTCGCCCCGGATGAAGCGCATGGCGTAGTAGGGCCGACCGTCGGCGTAGACGCCGAGGCCGTAGATCGGCACGACGCCGGGGTGCTCGAGCTGCCCGGTGATCTCCGCTTCGCGGATAAAGCGAGTCCGGCTATCCTCTAAGTCTGCGAACTGCGGC
>JANXSH010000092.1 GCA_025356615.1 Planctomycetia bacterium
GCCGGATCTGCTTCCAGGAGCAAGACGGCCCCGGCTTCCTGGGCGGGATGGTCGAAGGTTCGCGCGGCTACAGCGAGGAGACCGCCCGCGAGATCGACCTGGAGATACGCCAGATCATCGATGTCGCGACCGACAAGGTTCGCGGCATCTTGCGTGCGAGGCGCGACGCGCTCGAGGCGATCGCGAAGCGGCTCATCGAGAAGGAAGTGATCGACGCGCGCGAGTTGAAGGAGTTGCTCGACGGTGCCGCACCGGGACTCAGCGGGGTGGCGGGGTGAGCGACGGAGGTTGACCGATTCGCCTAACGGACGTGCATGGGCACATCCTCCGGGCGGCTGACTACATCGCGTCCACCTTGCGGGCGATGAAGCGGAAGGTAGAACTGAACTTATGGATGGGGAACATGCACTTCATGAACCTGGACAGGCTTTGCTCCCACCGGACGAGGCCGACCGCCTCCAGTCGCCGCTCCCAGAAATAGGTGTGGTATTCTTCCACGAGCGGATAGAAGCCGGATCGCTTCAGCAATTGCCTCGCCTCGGCCATCGCGTAGAGCCGACGGTGGAAGTCGCGCCGGCGGACGACGCGCCGGACCCATTCCCCGAACGATAACCAGTTGGGGAGATAGGAAATCACCACAACGCCGCCCGGCTTCAGAACCCGGTAGAGTTCCTTCAGCGACTCGTAATCCTGCGCTGTATGTTCGAGAACTCCCGAGCCGATCACTACGTCGAAGGAGTTCGCCGGGTAGGGGAGGTGGAATGGGTCGTCCAACAGGGTGTGCGAGGTCTGGGCGAAGTCGTGGAACACCTCGTAGGTCTGCCGCGAGGTGAAGTCGCAGCTGAACAGCTCGAGGTCGTTTCCGTAGGCGGATCGGAGCAGGCAACTATCGGGAGCGTGATTACAGCCCCAGTCCAGAACCTTGCCCCCGACGGGGATATGGGGTCGATACCAGTGGAAGGTGCGGATCTGATTTTCGACGCAGAGGGGCCGAGCGTGTTCGACGAGGTAGGCATTGCCCGGATCGATAGCCAGCTGGCCCTCGTAGAGTTCCTGGAGTACCTTTTGCAGTGGCGCGGCCTTATCCGTTGCCTCGGAATGAATGCCAAATCGCCGTGTCGCCTGCGTCTTCGCGTCGATCATCTTCGATCTCCGACTTGCCGTCTACAAAGCATTCGAGATGGTAGCTTCATGCCGGTCAAATGTCAATCCGTGCGAATAGCCGTCTCCCAGTCACCCGGAGTTGCCCATCTTTCCGATCGGCCCGACGAGCATCACCCGCACGTCCATCACGTTCGTCCCCGTCAACCCCGTTCGTAGCAGGTCGCCCGTCGCGTCGAAGAACGAGTAAGCGTCGTGTCGGTCGAGGTGGTCTCGCACATCTAGGCCGAGCGCCTGCGCCTTCGAGAGCGTGTCCCGGTCGCCGAACGCCCCGGCGGCATCGGTGGGTCCGTCCTCGCCGTCGGTGCCGGCGCTGAGGATGACCGCGTCGCCGATGTGGGCGAGGCCGAGCCGCACGAGGCAGGCGAGGACGAATTCTTGGTTGCGGCCCCCTTTGCCGGGTATTGGACCGAGTGTTACCGTCGTTTCGCCTCCACTAATTAATACCGTTGAACCGCGTTGGCCGCGCAAGCTATCGGCGAAAACGTTCGCGACTTCCCGCGTCTCGCCCTGGATGAAGGAGCCTAGATCGACGACGCGGTAGCCGAGCGACTCGGCCTTGGCTGAAGCAGCGGCGAGGGCACCGGCGTTGTTGATGAGGATGACGTTCGTCACGGAGTCGGGGAGCGATTTGGGCGTCTCGGGGTCGCCTCGCTCGAGATGTCGGATCACAGCAGATGACACTTGTTCGCGCAACCCGAAGTGGTCGAGGACGGCGAGGGCGTCGGCGAACGTCGTCGGGTCGGGGGCGGTCGGGCCGGAGGCGATCACGTCGAGGGGGTCTCCGACCACGTCGGAGAGGATGAGGCTGAGGACGGCGACGCCGCGATGGACGAGGTATTGGGCGAATCTCCCGCCCTTGAAGCGCGAGAGGTGCTTGCGGACGCAGTTCATCTCGTCGATGGTCGCGCCACAGGCGTGGAGGAGGCGCGTCACCTCCTGCTTGTCGTCCAGCGAGATTCCCCCGGCGGGACAGGGGAGGAGGGCCGAGCCGCCCCCGGACAGCAGGCAGAGGGCGAGGTCGCCGGGTTTCAGGGAGTCGGCGAGGCGGAATTGCTCCTCGACGGCGGCGACCCCCTTGGCGGTGGGGTGATTGCTCCCCGCAGGGCGGGCCTCCCGGAGAATGATCCGCGACAGAGGGCGGAGGCTGCCGCCGGGGACGCTTTGCATTCCTAAGACGGCGGCGAGCTGGTCGGCCAACCCCGCCTCGACGCCTGCGGCCATGAGCGCACCCGCCTTACCGCCGCCGAAGACGACGACCCTTCCACCCAACGCGATCACCCTTCGCGCGGCGTTGTCCGGCGCGGCGAGGTAGTCGCGCACTCGGGCGAACGGGTCGGCGGCCGCGACGGCGGCTCGCCAGATCGAGAGGGCGTGTTCGCGGCGGGGAGACATTGGGGTTCCGTTCTGTTTCGTCGGGTGGGTCGAGCGAGGCGAGGCCTACGCGGATCAGCGGCGTCCTGGAGAGGGATTGAGCAAGTGAAGTTCCGGTGGGCCTCGCTCCGCTCGACCCACCCTACGCGCTCCCGAAACATTTGCCACACCCCTCCGGCAGGAGACCATCACCGAGAGAGACAATCGTGGCGACCATTCTCGAAAACCCCGAATGACCGAACTCCGCTCTCACATCCCGCAAGAGTGGGCCGACCCCGAAGCCGTTCTCGTCCTCGACG
>JANXSH010000733.1 GCA_025356615.1 Planctomycetia bacterium
GTCGGCTCTACGCCAAGGGCTTCGCGGCCGCCAACGACGGCAACATCACTTATCGGCTCAACGACAAGGAGATCCTCTGCACGCCGACGCTGGTGTCCAAGGGCTACATGAAGCCCGACGACATCTGCAAGGTGGACTACGACGGCAAGCAGCTCGCCGGCGTGAGGAAGCGGACCAGTGAAGTCCTCCTCCACCTCGTCGTCTACAAGCTCAACCCGAAGGTCAACGCCGTCGTCCACTGCCACCCGCCGCACGCGACGGCCTTCGCCGTTGCCCACGAGCCGATCCCGAAGTGCGTGTTGCCGGAGGTCGAGGTCTTCCTCGGCGAGATCCCCATCGCGAAGTACGAGACGCCCGGCAATCAGAAGTTCGCCGACACGATCGCGCCCTACGTCAAGGACACCAACACGATCCTGTTGGCGAATCACGGCACGATCACTTTCGGCCCGACGCTCGACAACGCCTACTTCAACACCGAGATCATCGACGCCTATTGTCGCATCCTGATCCTGGCGAAGCAGCTGGGCCGGGTCAACTACTTCAGCGACGCCCAGACGCGCGAGCTGCTCGAGTTCAAGAAGCGCCTCGGCTACGACGACGTGCGCTTCACCGACTCGACCGCCCCGATGTGCGGCCTGTCGAGTTTCGACGAATCGTACTCCGACTTCGTCCCGGAGGCGCACGCCTTCCAGCACGAATGTGCCCCCTCGACGAACGCCTGCCGGACGCGGGGCGCGCTGCCGCCTAACATGGATATGGATGAGTTGGTCCAGGTCATCACCGAGCGCGTGATGGAAAGCCTGGCCGGGGCTGGAATTTCCTAGCCCGGACCAAGACTGGAAGCGAGATACGTCATGGCGAGGCTGATTTCTACCCTTGGGGTGATCGTTCTGTTGATAGCGGTGTCGATCGCGAGCGCCTGCCTGTGGTATTTCGGCGACTGGGAGGAGTACGAATTCGGCCTGACGCTGACGCTGCGAATCCTCTGGGGGGTGTGGCTGGTCGTCCTGTTGGCGACCATCCTGACGCGCGTGACGATCTTCGGCTGGTCGTTCCGCAACTACCTCCGCCTCGACGAGGCCGGGCCGCCCCTACCCCGAAGGCCGACCACCGCCCCCTGGTACAAGTCGGGCGTGACGAGTTTCGCGATCACCGTCTTCATCGTCTCGCTGACCGGAGTCGTCTCGATCACCGGGGCGGTCCTGTGGATCCTCGAAGACGTGATCGGCGTCGAGGTCTTTTGGCTGGTGTTCAAGATCGTCGGGATCTCCTACTGGGTACTACTCGTCGCGGCCGTCCTCACGCGGATCATCCTCTTCGGCAGAGAGAAGTACGGGCCAAAGATAACACCGGTTGCGAACCAACCTGAACCGATATCGGAGACGAAGTCATGAAGGTGAGCATCATCGGCGGCGGCGGATTGGTCGGCTCTAGCGCGGCGTATGCCCTACAAACCGGCGGAAAAGTTAGTCACATCTGTCTGATCGACGCCAACGCCGACGCCGCGAAGGGCCACGCGCTGGAACTGCTCCATGCGTCGTGCCTGACCAGCGACCAGCGCATCAGCGCCGGGACGTATGAGGACATCCCGACGACCGACATCGTCGTCATCACCGCCGGCCTGCGCCGCAAGCCCGACGAGAGCCGGCTCGACCTCATCAACCGCAACGTCGATCTCTTCCTCGGCATCCTCGGCGAGGTCAAGAAGGCCGGCCTGAAGAAGGACGCCTACGTCGTCGTCGTCAGTAACCCCGTGGACGTGCTGACCCACCTCGCCGTCCAGCGCTGTGGCCTACCCTGGCAACGAGTCCTCGGCCTGGGGACGCAACTCGACACCGCCCGATTCCGTGGCCTCCTCGGCAAGGCGCTCGCCGTCCCCGCCTCGCAGGTGGACGCGATCATCCTCGGCGAACACGGCGACAGCATGGTCCCGATCTGGTCGAGCGCCGCCGTCGCCGGGCTGCTCCTCGATCAGTGGCCCGGCTACACCGAAGCGATCGGCAAGCAGGCGTTCGAGGACACCAAGACCAGCGGCTCGACGGTCATCAAGCTCAAGGGCGGCTCCAGCATGGCGGTTGGCCACTCGATCCGCGAAGTCGTCGAATCGCTAGCGAGAGACGCCCGCCGAGTCCTCCCCGTCAGCACGCTGCAACAAGGTCTGTACGGCGTCCGCGACGTGTGCCTCTCGGTGCCCACGATCGTCGGCTGCGGAGGCTGCCGCCAACAGATCGAACTGAAACTCACCGAAAAAGAGCGCCTCGGCATCGGCCAATCGGCCCGCGTGCTGCGCGAGATCATCGACCAGGTGGAGGCCCGCATCGGCAAGGAGCCAACGGCGAAGTCCGCACCCGCCCCGACGGGCAATGCCGTCCCGCAGGTCAACGGCCGACCGATCCCGCGCTCGGCGTGGCAGAAGAATTGAAGACGATCTAACCACAGAGACACAGAGAACACAGAGAACACAGAGAACACAGAGAACACAGAACGAAGAGAAATCGAAAAGGGTTGATAAATGCAATCTTCTCCG
>JANXSH010000753.1 GCA_025356615.1 Planctomycetia bacterium
CCCCCCCCCCCCCCCCCACCCTACGGGCTTGATCCTTTTGACGTACCTCTCCGCGATTCTGGCCCCCTGGCGTGCTTCTGTACCGAATTCGTGTATCTTGATCTGAAAGAAGGGCAATCGCCCTGAACCATCGAGGGGGAGACCGATCATGTCCCGCGCGTTCGTCTGGCTCATCGGGGTGTTCGTGGCGTCGAGCCTGGTCCTGGCTGAGGACACGCCGAAGCCCAAGCCGAAGGCCGTGTACGAGCACGGCCCGGACTCGGAGGAGCAGAAGGACGTGCCGCGCGGCAAGGTGACGAAGATGCCAGCGTGGACGAGCAAGGTCTTCGCCGACACCGTCCGCGACTGGTGGGTCTACGTCCCGTCGCAGTACGACGGCAAGACGCCCGCTTGCGTCATGGTCTTCCAAGATGGTCAGTGGTATCAGCAGTCCAAGGGGGACTTCCGCGTCCCGACCGTGTTCGACAACCTCATCCACCAGGGCAAGATGCCCGTGACGATCGGCGTCTTCCTGAACCCCGGCGTCGTGCCGTCGGCGAAAGAAGGAGGCAAGGGGCGGCAGAACCGCAGCTTCGAGTACGACACCCTGAGCGACCAGTACGCGAAGTTCCTCGAGAAGGAGATCCTCCCCGAGGTCGCGAAGACGTACAAACTCCGCACCGACGCCGCAGGCCGAGGCATCGGCGGCATCAGCTCGGGCGGCATCTGCGCGTTCACGGTCGCCTGGCAGCGGCCGGACCTGTTCAGCAAGGTGCTGTCGCACGTCGGCAGCTTCACGAACATTCGCGGCGGCGACGTGTACCCCGGCATCATCCGCAAGACCGAGAAGAAGCCGATCCGCTGCTACCTCCAGGACGGCACGAAGGATCTCGACAACCTGCACGGCAACTGGCCGCTGGCGAACTTGCAGATGGAGGCGGCGCTGAAGTTCAAGAAGTACGACTTTAAGTTCGTCATGGGCGAGGGGGGCCACAACGGCAAGCACGGCGGCGTGCTGATGCCGGAGTCGATGGAGTGGCTGTGGGCACCGGAGGTCAAGAAATGATGCGATCGAGTGTAATCGTGCTGTTCGTCCTCACGGCGACGATGTCGGCGCAGGACATGCCGTTGTCGCAGGTGTTGATTCCGGGCGAGGGGTGGCGGGCCGTGGATCCCAAGTTGACTGTCGCCTGCATTACGGCGGATGGTGAGGGCAATCTACTGATCGCAGGTGGGAAAGAGGCACCCATCTGGCTGTTGACCAAAGGCAGCCTGAAGGTCTTTGCGAAAAAGGCATCCGTTACGCGCATGTGCTGGAGTCCAAAGGGCTATCTCCTCACCCTGGAGAAGGACGCGATCTATCGACGCAATGACAACGGCGAAGTGAAGAAATTGCTCAGTGAGGCTAAATTCCCTTTCGACATCGCAGTGTCCCCCACGGGGGATATTTATTTCACAGATATCGCCCCCTTCCCTCAGAATCCCGGTTCACGAGCACGGATATGTATCTATCAGGTGGGGGGGGATGGCCTTCCGTCTCTTATCGAAATGGAAGAAACGGCCGGTATGGTGTTTTGGCGAGACGGTGGAACGCTGGTTATCGGCAATCCTGTTGCCGGTGCGTTGAATGCTTTCCGCGTCGGCAAGGATGGCGGCCTCGACGCAGAAGAGGAATATTACAAACTACGGACACGTCGCCGCTCATCCAGCAAAGTCATTTCCCTGACCCTCGACGCCGACGGCCGACTCTACGCGGCGACGAGCGAAGGCGTCCAGGTCTTCGACCCGACGGGTCGGATGTGTGGCGTCATCAACGCCCCGACGCGCGCCCCTGTCACGGCGCTGGCGTTCGCGGGAACGGCGCGCGACCAGATGTACGTCGTCTGCGGAGGTAAGCTGTACGCGCGCAAGACGAAGGTCAAGGGCTTCGTCCCGGTTGCGAAGAAGGCCAAATGAGGGAGGCCCGATGTACACGTCGTCGTTCCTCGAGGCGATCCGTGAAGACCCGGCCGACGACGTGCCGCGCCTCGTCTTCGCGGACTGGCTCGAGGACAGCGGCGACTACGACCGCGCCGAGTTCATCCGCGTCCAGTGCGAGCTGGCGCGCGGGGTCCGCGATCGGGGGCGGTCGCTGGAGTTGCTCACCCGCTTGCGCGAACTGATGCAGGTACACGGCGAAACCTGGCTCGGGGCGCTCGCGACCCTAGCCCCCGCTCCGATCTTCGAGCGCGGGTTCGTGGACACGATTCGCATCGGCGCGAGCCTGTTTCTCGACCACGCCGAGGCGATTTTCGCGTCCCACCCGATACGCAAGATCCGCTTCGAGCGGGCGCATCACATCCTCGACGAGGTCGTCGCCTGCCCCCATCTCGCCTCCCTCGACGCGCTGGACCTCCAAGACGAGCCGTTGCGCGACAACGGCCTGGCGATCCTGGGCCGGTGCAAGTACCTCGCGTGCCTGAAGTCGCTCGACCTGCCGCGGATCGAGTGTACGGGCGAGGGAGTGCGTGCCCTGCTGGCGCGCGGGGCAGTCGCCGGCCTCGTGTCGCTCAATCTTCGCCACAACCCCGCGATGGGGAACGAGGGCGTCGTCGCGATCGCGCATGCTCTGCGCCACCTGCGCCGACTCGACCTCGCCGCGACGGGCATCGACGACGCGGGGATGACGATCCTCGCCACCTCCCCCTCATTCCGCGAACTGCAATTCCTGGGGCTGACGGGCAACCCGCTGGGGTATTCGGCCATCGAGCGGTTGTGCGAGTCCTTCTCGGAGGGGAGCCTCGAAATGCTCGATGTGAGCGGCTGCATCACGCGGGGCGAGAGGCTGCGTCAGCGATTCGGAGCGCGGGTGCTGGTGTGATTGGGATGGCGTCCTCCCACCGGCTTGCCAGATGGACATCGAGTCGAGTTTACACTCTGATGTAGGTGTCCACCATTCCTGGCAAGGCTCTACTTCGCGCGGTCAGGAATGACACGAGGGGCGAAGGAGCCGCGCACGAAGTGAGCGGGAGTCGTCTCACTCCCACGCGCCCCAGAAGTCGAGATCCATCGATGTCGAGCCGACTTTTCGCTTGTTGACGCCGCCCGCCGTGCTGAACAGGCTCGCACTGGCGAAGTTGGTAAGCTGGACGCGGGTGGAAGGATACGCCATCGTGGCGACCTTTCCGCTGGCGCTGAACGTGTCGTTGCCAGGCCCGTCGAAGACCGAGACCCGATCCTTCCCGCCGACGCTCGTGACGTTGACCTTCTCGAAGCCGTTGACACGGATGCTGTACCCTGCGCCACTCAGGATCGTGGAGTTGGCTTTGACGATCAGATTGTCGATCCCCGTGCTATCCGTCAGGTTGGCGGTGTCGATGCCGCCAGCGGTGGCGTTGACGGTGACGGCGGCGAATCCGGTGAGTTGGTACTGGAAGGCGTTGTCCGCCCGGCGAAGCGTGACGCTCGTCGGGGATCCCTGGAAGATGTCGTTGGAGGCCGAGTCGTTCAGCGTAGCCCGATCGTAGCCGCCCCCGCCTTTGACGTTGACGACCTGGAAGTTGTTCATGGTCAGGCTGAACCTTTGCCCGCTCAGCGTGACCCGAGAGGGGGTCGTGACCGCGACATCGTTCCCGGCGGAGCCGGTCAAGTAGGCGGAGTTGGTGCCGGCCCCCGGATCGACGACGACGCTGCCGAACCCGCTGGCGATCGTCGTGAAGGAGCCGTTGTTCGCCTGCAATCGTGTGGAGGTCGGCGAGGCGTAGACGGTGTCGTTGCCGGTACTCCCGCCGAGCGTGGCGCTGTCGCTGCCGCCGGAACCGTAGGCGTAGACGGCGTGGAAATTCATCGCGGTGATCGAATAGCCGGTGCCGTAGAGGTGGGACATCGAGGGCGTGCTGACGAAGAAATCGGACCCGGCCGAGCCGTAGAGCCAGGCGCGGTCGTCGCCGCCGTTGACCATCTGGGCCGTGACGGAGCCGAATCCATTGGCGACCAGCGAATAGCCGACGCCGCTGAGCGCGGCAGTGGTAGGCGAGGCGACGAAGCTATCGCTCTCAGGGGAGTCGTTGAACGTAACGCCGTCGCCCGCGCCGCCGGTCACGTCGATGGTCTCGCTATTGACCGCCGAGAGGTTCCACCGGGGGCCGCTCATGGTAACGGAATTCGGCTTCAGGACGAACGTCTCCGCCGAGGACGATCCGGTGATCGAAACCGTATCTTGCCCGGCCCTCGTGTCGATGCTGATCGTCCGAACCGCGTCGAGGCTGCCGTTGTAGCTGACGCCGTTCAGCGAGACGCTCCCCGAACCAGCTCCGGCGAAGAGGACCGTATCGGCCCCCGCCGTGCCGGTGATATAGAGCGTAGTGCCGCGAAGAGAGAAGCCGGTCGGGGCGGGGTTGTTGGGCACCGGGTTGTAGGGGACGACGGCCCCCGATCCGGCACCGTAGAGGGCGCGGATGCCGTTGATGTCGTCACCCAGGAGGTAACTCGTGCCGAGGCCGTGGAACCTGCTGCCATAGTAGGGGTTCATGATGGCATCGAGGCCGCCGGCCGAGGGGGGCGGCTCGTGGGCGAGTCCCAGGGCGTGGCCGATCTCGTGTTCGGCGATCTCGAGGAGGTCGTGGCCCGAGTTGGGGTTCGTGGACCAGTTCTCCGAGTCGTCGAACAAGATGTCGCCGGAGAGGCCCGAATAACCGGGGTAGTAGCCGTAGGCCAGGGTCTTGCTCGGCCCGTCGATGGTCAGGTGGCCGAAGCGGATCATCGGGCCGTTGCCCTGGATGTAGTCGCCCGTCGAGGGCGCGGGGCCGGCATCGGGCACCTCGACGAATCGGAGCGGGGCGACGGCGGCCCAGCGCGAGAGCGCCTCCTGGATCGTCGCCTTGACCGTACCCGCGCTGAGGCCGATCCGGCCATCGAGGAGGTTACTGTAGCTGTAAGTGATCGTGACCGTGGAGCCGAGGCCGCCCGCCTGACTCCATTTCGTCATCGCGGTGTAGGCGGTGGATTCGACCGTCCCCGCCAGGACGAACGCATCGCCGGGGACGCTTAGGTTGATCCCGTTCAGATGAGGGAGAGTCGGAACACTCGCCGAGAGGACGAGACGATGCTCGAGCGGCTCCAGCGTGAGCCTCTTGGAAGGCACAGTCATGGTGGCCGACTTGCCGCGCCCGGCGAACAAATCACGAACGATCTCCGACACCCACCTGATGCGTTTGCGCATAGAATCCCCCCAAACGTCCGCGCGGGACGCCGATCGACGATGAAGTTCGATGAATGGTCCGAGGAAATGCCGTAGGGTCACATCCGAGGGGATGCGCCACAGGCATTACCGCGTGTCAGTCGAAAGGAGGGGAACCGAACTGCTCGTCGCGTGTGAGGGCACGCCGACATCCGTGTCGAGAACAAGAGCCGATGAGATCGCCTGAACGTCTTCGCTGACTATCCTAGCTCGTTTCTTCAGGTCATTCGGACCTTCCCAGACCAGATCGCGTCTTTCCTACGACAGGAAGAGTGCGAGCGATCGTTACGATCGTTATATCCGGCACGATCGGATGATTTGGCTCCCAATGCCCGGATCTCGGGTCGAGCGGGCCGAGTCAGTCGCTACAATCGGCAAAGTCGGGGCAAATTGACAGGCCCGGCAGACCTTGGGGTCGTCCCGTACCCTGAGAGCGAACGCATTGATTACCGCGACAAGGAAGTGCGTCCCCGACTCGAATGGAGGGGGACCATGCCACTCGCGTCCCGCACGACCTTTGTGTTGATACCAACGCCTTGCATCGGGGGGGGCTTCGGGACGACTCCGAGTGATCTTCTTGGATGCAGCGAATCGATCGCATCGCCTACCGTGGAAATACCGTACAAATAGGTAAAGTCAGACGATCTCACCCGAGAGGGCCGGAGCTCGAGGTCTTTCCTCGAGAAGGAACTGGGAAATCGCTCATGAAACTCGAACTGACCATCATCGCCGGGCCGCATCAGGGCCGGGAGTTCGTCTTCGACGGGCACGACACGTTCCTCGTCGGCCGGGTGAAGGATGCGCACTTCCAGCTCTCCTTCGACGATCCCTACTTTTCACGCAGGCACTTCCTCGTCGAGGTGAATCCGCCGCGCTGCCGGGTACTCGACCTGAACAGCCGAAACGGCACCCTGCTCAACGGCGCTCGCGTCCAGACCGCCGAGGTCGCCGACGGCGACAAGATCAGCGCGGGGCACACCGTATTCCAGGTCCGCCTCATCGCCCCGGATCCTGCCGAGAACGTCACCCTCGACTTGCCGATGGATTCTAACAGGGTCGATCCGACCGTCGATTTCCAACCCTGCCGGGTCGATCAGACCATCGACTGCCAACCGATGCCGGCCGGCATCCCCGGCTACCGGGTCGAAGGCGAACTGGGCCGAGGCGGAATGGGGGTCGTGTACTATGCGAAGCGCGAACGAGATGGCCTCGCGGTCGCCCTGAAGACGATCCAGCCCGCCATCGGAGCCAGCCAAAAACAGATCGATCGTTTCCTCCGCGAATGCCGAATCCTCGCCCAACTCGAGCATCCGAACATCGTGGCCTTCCATGAGTCCGGCGAGTCGAACGGCTTGATCTTCCTGGTCATGGATCTGGTCGATGGCCCCGATCTCGGGGCGAAGTTGAAGGCCGAGGGGCCAGGCGACATCCGCACTGCGGTGCGGATCATGTGCCAGATGCTCGGCGGCCTGGCACACGCCCATTCGATGGGGTTCGTCCACCGGGACATCAAGCCGGCGAACATCCTGATCGGCCAGACGGGGACGAAGCGCATCGCGAAGCTGGCCGACTTCGGCCTGGCCCGAGTCTACGAAACCTCGAGGATTAGCGGTTTGACGATGCAAGGCGAGGTGGGCGGAACGCCGGAGTTCATGGCCCCGGAGCAGGTCACGCACTACCGGGACGTGAAGCCGGCCGCCGACCAGTATTCCGCCGCCGCCACGCTTTACAAGCTGCTGACGGGCCGTCCCACGCATGATCTGCCGCTGGGAATCGGCGCGCAACTCGCCCATATCGTTTGCGTCAAGCCGGTGCCGATCACCGAACGCCGAGCAGACATCCCGCCGAAGTTGGCGACGGTGATCCACAAGGCACTCAGCCGGGAACCGGAGGAGCGCTACCCGGACGTGATGGCGTTTCGGAAGGAACTGAAGCGGTTCGTGTGAGGCCATCGCATTCGATAGGATAGTTGTAGTAAAGATGCCCTTCGAACCACAGGGAGAATCAACCGTGGATACCACGAAAGCGCGTCACCCCGTGGATGAACTCGCCCGCCTCGGCGATGCGATCTACGACCAACAAATCCGGCCGACCCTCCGGGCCGAGGATCACGGCAAATTCGTCGCCATCGATGTCGATACCGGCGAATACGAAATGGACGAGGACGACTACACGGCGGTCATGCGCTTGCTGGAACGGATGCCAGCGGCCGATAGCTGGCTGATCTGTGCCGGCTACCCGACGACGTATCGGATAGGAGTGGTCCGATGATCCGAGGCGGCTTGCCATTTATCCAAAGGTCGCCACAATGAGCGAATATCCGACCGTAGTCGAGTTGTTGTAGATTGAGGATTGGGGGTCGGCAATGTCAAGGAAGAAGTCCGCTGCCCCAGCGTCTCCGCAGTTGATACCGCCTCCGGCCCCTCCCGTCATCTGCGAGGCTTCTCCGGGGGCGGCTGGCTCAGTGATTCGGGGTCGGCCCATTGATTTCGACGAGGCGGTCTCGAGAAGGCGAGCGGGACTCGATGTCGTTGTATGCGGAACGAGCCTCACCCTCAACCGTGCAATGGCGAGTAGAATCGAACTGGCCGCGAATGGAGCGTACCTCCGACACACCCCCCATGCGAGTGCCGGGCCGAACGCCCTTCCGCACGTACAGCCAGTCTCCAGGCCACCCGAGGGACACGCATTTTATGAAACACCCAATCGCCGCGCTCGCTGAGCCGACCATGAAGTTCTTCACGCCGGAACTATTCCGCCAAGTCAACTCGCCGGATGATCGAGAAGCGGACATCGCGAACGAATCCTGGGAATCCGCCATCACCGACTATCAGCAGCAGCTCGAGGCGCTTCGGGGGCGGATGCCGTCGTATGCGTCCGGGGTCATCGACTTATGCCTCCACGATGCGACCACGATCGCCTACCAGGAGATTCCCCTCCTCGTGCCCGGCGATCCGCTGCTCGAAGAGTTGGCCCTTCCCGCGCTGGCCACCGCACTCGTGATCTTGCAGCGACAGGGTAAGGTCTGGACGCTCGCCTATCGGCTGAACGGCCTCGTGCGGCAGTCGTCTCAGCCCGAGGGTTGGGTGTCCTCGTCGCCGCACCAGTGGCTCTACGACGAGGTGGACGAAGACTCGAACTCGGCGAAAGACGCATTCCTCCACCGGATCTTGTTCAGCGACGGCCGGGTACTCGAGATTCCGTTCCGGTCGGTCAAGGTGACGGAATCAGCGTTGGCCGACTCGTTCGTGGTCCCGAAGCCGGTGCGGTCGGCCTGACATGGGTTCCCGGACGTGATGGCGCTGCGGAAGGAACTGAAGCGGTTCGCGTGAAGTCATCGCCTCGATAGAATGAAGGTGCCCTTCGAACCACCGGGAGGATCGACCGTGGATACGAGCAACCGGCGTCATACCCTGGAGGAACTCGACCGCCTCGGCGGGGAAATCTTCGACCAACGAATCCGGCCGACCCTCCGACCGGAGGATGACGGCAAATTCGTCGCCATCGATGTCGATACCGGCGAATACGAAATGGACGAGGACGACTACACCGCCGTGATGCGCCTGAGGGCGCGGATACCGGCGGCCGACATGTGGCTGATGTGTGCCGGCTATCCGACGACCTACCGGATCGGAACGGCCCGATGATCCAAGGCATCGTGAATGTTCGCCGAGCGGCGGTCGTGCGGCTTCGGGTGCGCGGCCCCGGCGGGGTCGAGGCCGAGGTAGACGCGATCGTCGATACCGGCTTCACTTCTTATCTGACATTGCCGGCCTCGACGGTGGCGGCGCTGGGCCTCGCGCCTGAGTCGGGCGGCAAGGCGGTGCTCGGGGACGGGTCGGCCAGTCGGTTCGACATTTGTCCTGCGGAAGTGGAATGGGGCGGCATTTGGCAGACTATTCTGGTTTCGGTTCTCGGGAACGAGACGCTGATGGGAATGCGGTTGCTGGAGGGCCACAAGCTTGTCATCTACGTGGTGCCGGGCGGATTGGTAGAGATCCTTCCACTGCCGTGAAGCGGTTCGGCGGAGGGTCCTCAGTGCCGCCGCGGCAGCTCAGCCTACTTTTTATCTGGGGGGGATGTCGATCAAGCACTTCGGAAAAACTTTCCTGAAGTCATCGACCCCCGCTCTCGTGACCTTAGAACCTCTGTTTTCGCATATTTCCATCGTTTCGCATCCCTTGAAGTATGCCAATCCCACATCGGTCATCCGCGTACCATGCAGCCGTAGTTTTTTCAATTTCTTGCAGTCCTTGAAATGGGCCAGACCCACGTCCCCCACCTTCGTGTGTGCCAAGCCGAGAGCAATAAGGTTTGTGCAACCACTGAAATGGGCCATTCCCTCGTCCGTGACTTGCGTTTCCTCCAGTTGGAGTACGACCAATTTCTTGCATCCCTTGAAATGGGCCACGCCCACGTCGGCCACCCCCGCGCAGTCCAAATTGAGTTCCAAGAGATTTTTGCAATCTTTGAAGTGAGCCAGGTCTGTGTCGCGCACCGGCGTGTTCCACAGGCTGAGGAATGTCAAGTTCTTGGCGTCCTTGAAGTGGACCAGCCCTTCGCCCCTGACTTTCGTCCTTCCCAGATTGAGTATCTTTAGATTGTTGCACCCCTTAAATGCGGCCAGGCCCGCGTCGCTCACCTGTGTATCGCCCAAGTTAAGGAGCGTTAGTCCGTTGCAGCCTGCAAGGTGGGCCAACCCCGCGTCGCTCACCTGTGTGTCGGACGCGTGGAAAGTTTCGAGGTTCTTGCACTCCTTGAAGTAGCTCAGCCCGAGGTCTTTCAGCTGAGTGCCGTATAGCGACAGGAACTTCAAGTTCCTGCAACCCTCGAACGCGGCCAGTCCGGCGTTGCGCAACTTCGGATTCCGGCTCGCATCGACATAGGTCAGCCGGAACGCCTCTTTCGGCAGGTCGGCGACGGCCCTGATGTCGTCCACCTCGTCGTTCACGCGGACCACGCCACCGATAGACAGCACATACTCGGCGGCCTTGCGATCGGGGTCGAGACCTGGGATCAGCTTCAATTCTTTGATCTTTATATTGCGAAAGCGCACAGGGTTGTTACGGTGGTTTTGTAGGCGGATCGGGCCAGGAACCCCCACTTGCTCGTCAATGGCTCCGGCTGTGACCTTGTCAA
>JANXSH010000787.1 GCA_025356615.1 Planctomycetia bacterium
GCCCCGTCCGGCCCAACGACGACCTGGCGCGGCCGGAAAGCCGTGTCCTTCGGTGCCCGCAAGAGGTCGAAACTCTCGGCGACCCCGAACGTCGCCCCGGATTGCTCGACCTTGACAGCGCGGACGACTCGATTGCCCGCGTCGGCGGCATAGAGCAGGCCGCGAAACGCCTCGGGGAGTTGCGTGTCGTTATAGACCACGACGCCTGAGTAGGAGGCGTCCTTCGTCGTGAGCATCGGGGGCAGCTTCCCGGCAATCTCGCCGGTGAGCGTGCTGCGGACCGGATCGGCGGCGGTCGGCGACCCAAGCGCGAGGCGGTATCCGAAGTCGGACCCCTCGGAAACCTGGAGTAGGCGAGGCCCGTCGGCGGCGAAGACGTGGCCCGCAGGCGTGAAGCCGAGATGGCGCGAGACGGCGCGAAGGCCGGTCGCGTAGGCGTGCAACTTCGACCCGTCGGGGCGACACCGGAAGATCGCGCCGGTGCGGTAGACGGTCGCCCGACTGCCGTCGGAGCCTTCGGCGTGGAGGTCGTCCGCCGCCGAACTGATAAAGAGCCAGCCGTCCCGCCCGATCGCGAGGCCGGACGCCTGTGCCTTGTCGGAGGTGCGGAACCCGTGGGCGACGAGTTGGCTCACGTCGAACGTCCCGCCCGGCTTGGAGGGCTTGTGACGACGAACCGCGCCGCCGCCCGAGACGTAGAGCCAGCCGTCGTGGAAGAGCATGGCTGCGGCCTGATCGACCTCGAGGACGACCCGCGAGCCGTCCCACGGCCCGCCCGCCTTGGAGGCAACGAGCGCCTTGATGACATCCTTCGGCTTCTTCACCCAGGTGCGGTATTCGCGCGTCGTGCCGTCCTTGTATTTCACCGCGCGGGTCTCCTCGCGCCAGCCGTCGGTCGTCACGGTACGATGCTCCATCACATAGGGCGTGCCGTCGTCGCCGAACGCGAGGGCGACGGGGTTGTCAAGGAGTGCGTCGTCCAGGGCGATCGCGAGGTCGAGTCCCTCGGGCGTCAGGTAGCCCGCGAGTCTCTTGTCCGCCGTGCCCTGGTCGATGAGTCGCCTGTCCTTCGGCGCATCGGCGGACGCCAGGAGCGAACAGGCCAGGAGGGAAGCGAGGGTGTGCATCATGGCAACGAGCGTCCTGTCGGGAGCGTGTGACGAAGGGCATCGGGTAGAGCGAGGGGCGGCTGTAGCATTTGTCTCGATTCGGGGGCAGACAGTTCCCGGACTCGGAGAGATTCGAGGGGTGACATAAGTATAGACCCGGATGGTACGAAGCGTAATCCGGGGTTGCGTGTCAGGTTCATCCCTTCTTCCGAATCCATTGGCGCTCCTGCCTACTTTCTATAGTCACACGCCCCGAAGCATTCCTGTTGATCGGATCCCGTCGATCGGGGTATAAGAGTCTTTGCCGGAAGATCCCGACTCGTTCGGAGGTCCAAAGGCACCAGAGCCGACAGGTTCCCGCACCGACAGGATGTCGGATGCCCCTGTCGGGGCGAAGTACCTCGGGCACGGAGGCCCCGTCGATGCGTAACAAACTCCTGGCCGTCGTCCTCTTCGTCGGCGTGATGACACTGACCCTTTCCCTGATTCGGGGTCAGGATCGACCGGGGGCTGGCTCCGTGAAGGAGACTCCCAAGGCTCCCGCCGCACCGCCGCCCGCCGTGCCACGCGGCGCGATCCCCCTCGCCCCGGCGAAGGATCTCAGCCACCTCACGGGGCAAGCCCAACAGTTCCTTCAGACGGGCCAGCGCGGCTCGGACTGGCTCTTTCGCATGCACGGCCTCAAGGGCCGATTCCAGCCTGGCCTCATCCCGGCGCTGAATCAGGTCGTCGATGGGGATGGCTTCATGCGGCAAGCCGGCGCGACGTGCGCTCTGGGGAACGCAGCCCGTGTTTGTGGCGAAGACCGCTACGCGGCCCGCGCCACCCAGGCCGTCCTCGCCCTTCTCGAGGAGACCGCGCTCGACCCGAGTGACAGCCTCTCGCGGACGCTGGCGCTGCCGCCCGGCACGGTGAACCGCCTCGGCGGGGTCGCCGCGATCGTCCTCGCCATCTACGAATTGCCCGCACCCCAGGCGGACCTCCTCGATCGTGCCGAACAACTCTGCCGCTCCCTCCAGAAGATGAGCCGACCCGACGGCGCACTCGGCTGGGACGACGGTTCGGGCAAACTCCTATCCGACGACGCCGGCATCCCCCACCATCCGGGACTGGCCCTCCAGGCACTGCTCGCCAGCCACCGTAAGCGCCCGGCGGACTGGAAACTCGATGTCGTTCGCAAAGCCCTCCCGGTCTATCGCACCTGGTGGAAGGCGAACCAGGATCTCGACTTCGTCGCCACGATGGCACCGGCGTTCGCCGAGGCGTACCTCGTCACGAAGGACAAGGCGTTCGGCGACTTCGTCCTCGAGATGGGCGACTGGCTCTGCACGATGCAATACGTCCAGATGGAGCCGCGCCGCGCCCTGTGGTTCGGCGGCTTCCGCTCCGTGCAGGGCGGCAAGGGAATCGAGACGCTGCCGACCTCGCGCAGCGCCCTCTATGCTGGCGCGCTGATCGCCGGCTGCCGGGTCGCCGCTGAACGGGGCGACCTCACGCACCACCAGCGGTACAGCGAGGCCGTGGATCGGACGCTCCAGTTCCTGACCACCTTGCAGTACACGGACGGCGTCACGCAGCACTTCGCGCAGTGGTATCGCCCCCAACTCCTGGGGGCGTTCCACGCCACGCACCTCGACGGCAACATCCGCCTCGAAGACACTCAACACGCCGTGACGGCACTCATGGGATACCTCGAACACGTCGTCCGGTAGGGGGGCGTCAACCCCTCGCTAGGATGCGATCGACGCACGATGGCCGGGTCGGCGCCGCAGTCGCCCGCCGCGCCGACCCGGCCAC
>JANXSH010000826.1 GCA_025356615.1 Planctomycetia bacterium
ACCGCAGGCGTCGTCGAAGTCAAGGGGCGCGACCTCGCCTCGATGAACTCGCGCGCCCTCGCCGACCACCGCCTGCGGACGGTCGGCATCGTCTTCCAGGCGTTCCACCTCATCGGCTCGCGCTCGGCCGCCGAGAACGTCCAGCTGCCCCTCATCTTCGCCGGAGTCGCCCCCTCGATCCGCAAGCGCCGCATCGCCAAAGCCCTCGCGGCGGTCGGGCTGTCGGGCCGAGCGACGCACCGGCCCGCCGAGATGTCCGGCGGCGAGGCGCAGCGCGTCGCCATCGCGCGGGCGCTCATCAACGACCCTCCGTTGATCCTCGCCGACGAGCCGACCGGCAACCTCGACAGCGCGACGGCCTCGGCGATCATGGGGCTACTCCTCGACCACGTCACCCGGCGAGGCGCGACGCTCGTGCTGGTCACACACGACGAGGAACTCGCCCGGCTGCATACCACCCGAATCGTGCGAATGCGCGACGGCCGCATCGAGGAGGGGTGAGCCATGCGCCGAAGCGACCTGTTGATGCTGGCACTATCGTCGCTCCTGGGCCGCAAGGTGAGGACGGCCCTCTCCGTGCTGGGCGTCGCGGTGGGCGGGTTCGCGCTCGTCGCGAGTCTGGCGATCGGACAGGGCGTCGAGGCGACGCTCCTCGACCATGTCGCCCGGCGAGGTGCGACGCTCGTGCTGGTCACGCACGATGAGGAACTCGCCCAGCGGCATACCACCCGAATCGTGCGGATGCGCGACGGCCGCATCGAGGAGGGGTGAGCCATGCGCCGCAGCGACCTGTTGATGCTGGCACTGTCGTCGCTCCTTTGCCGCAAGGTGAGGACGGCCCTCTCCGTGCTGGGTGTCGCGGTGGGCGGGTTCGCGCTCGTGGCGAGTCTGGCGATCGGGCAGGGCGTCGAGGCGACGCTCCTCGACCAGTTGCGGCGACAGGACCAGCTTCGTCGGATCATCGTCTGGCCCGGAACGGGGCCGCGCGCCGGGACGATCCCCGAGGCCGAACTGGAAGTACCGGGCGAAATGGGTGACGCGCGCCGGGACCGCCTCCGGGAGGCCATCCGTCGGCGTTTCGAGTCCCCACCGAGGCCGATCGACCCCAAGGGAATGACGACCGAGCAGGTAGACGATTTCGCGAAAATGGAACACGTCGTCGCCGTGACGCCGGCGCTGACCTGGCAGGCTCGCGCCGTGCGGGGCAAGGCGGAGGTCAGAGGGATCCTACGGACGGCGGGACCGGGCGAGACTGGGCTTGCCCGGAGGGTGGTCAGCGGACGAGGCTTCGAGCCGGGCGAGGAGGCGATCCTGGTCAGCGAATACGCCGCGTATCGCTGGGGGCTGGCGGACGAGGACGCGGTGTCGGGGTTGGTCGGCGAGACGATCCGTCTGGAACTGATCCAGGCGCAACCGGGCGTGGCGAACCTCCTCGCGCTCCTGAACGTGAGCCAGCCGAACCTCGGCCCGGAGGATCGGCGCGTGCTGGAGAGCGTGCTGAAGAAGCTGCCCGCCGCGCTCGCAGGTCTCGACCTGAGTGCCGACGAGCGCCGCGTCCTCGCGGGGCTGTTGCGCAACTCTACAGGGACGAAACGACTCGTCGCCGGGTCGTGGCCCGTCGTCGGCGTATTCCGTGACGTGTCGCGCGCGGAACTCGGGCCGTGGGACGGCCCGCCGCGTCCCAGCGAGATCGTCGTCTCGCCGAAGGTCGCCGAACGCCTGCACTTCGCGACGCCGGGCCGATCGGGGGATGGCATGCCGTCTGTCGCCGTGCGGGTGGAACACGAGCGCTATTTGCGATCCGTCGAGGAGCAAATCAAGAAAAAAGGTTTCGAGACGTTCTCGCTCGCAGACCTCATCGACCAACTCCGGCTCAACGTGTTGCTCATCACTCTCGCATGCGCGTTCATCGCGGCGGTGGCGCTGACCGTGTCCGCCCTCGGGATCACGAACACCATGCTCATGAGCGTGCTGGAGCGGACGCACGAGATCGGCGTCCTCAAGGCGACCGGGGCACGCGACGGCGACATCATGGGGCTGTTCCTCGTCGAGGGCGGACTGATCGGCGTCCTCGGCGCGGGGTTCGGCCTGGCGTCGGCCTGGCTCGCCTCGTTCCCCGGAGACCGCATCGCGAAGCACATCGTATCGACCCAGACGCCGATGCAACTCGACGGCTCGGTCTTCGCGTTCGACCTCTGGCTCGTGGTCGGCGTCCCGCTCGGCGTGACCGCCCTGGCGATGCTCGCCGCCGTCTACCCCGCCCGCCGCGCCGCGCGGCTCGACCCGCTGGAGGCGCTACGGCAGAGGTGAAGCGTGGCCCTCGGCAGGAATGGGACGACGCCCCTCTAGGATATGGAGTGCATTCGCATGTGCGCGAGTAGGATGCCGGCGGCGATGGCCACGTTGAGCGACTCCCCGCGTCCGAAGCGCGGCACACGCACGGCGAGGTCCACGGCGGCACGCACGGACGGCGACGGGCCGTGCGTCTCGCTGCCCAGCACGAGGACGCAGCGCCGGGATGGTCGCCAATCGGGCAGATCGACCGCCCCTGCCGAGTCAGCCACGACGACTTGACACCCGGCAGACCTCGCCGCTCCCAGGCTAATGGGCAGATCGATGTCGCCGACCATCGGGACGTGGAACAACGAACCCGCCGTGGAGCGCACGACCTTGTCGTTGAACGGATCGACGCAGCCCCGACCGAGCAACACGCCGCGCGCCCCGAACCAACTCGCCGTCCGTAAGATCGTGCCGAGGTTGCCGGGGTCGCCCACGCCGTCGAGGGCCAGCACGATCGTTTCTCCCGGTCGGAACAGGGTGGTCACGTCGGACCAGATCATCCGCACCCGCGCCACGACGCCCTGCGACTGTTCGGTGGCGCTGATCCGCCTCGCGTCGCGCTCACTGACCTCCCGAATGGGGATACTTCGGGCACGCAAGGCTTCGAGTTCGGGCCGATCGAGCATGTCCTCGCGGACGGCGACACAGTCGATCGGCCCGTCGATCGCCTCGGCCAGGGCGCGCCAGCCCTCGAGGAGGAACATGCCGGATGCCGTGCGGCCTTCCTTGCGATGGAGTGCGCGGAATTCATCGACTTCGGCCCTGGTCATGCGCATGTCCGCCATGATCCGATCGTTCACCAATGACGGCCCTGGAAGGCTGGCCCGACTACGGATCCGTTTCTGCCCGCTCTCGACTCCAGTCAGGTACTTTTCTACCTCCGGAGACTCGATTTGGCGATTGGGAAACACCCGATGCGCCACGGAATCACCTTCACCATCCCGTTCAGCCCCAAATCCGGCTACGGAGACGTATCGCCCCTGCGGACCACCCATTCTGAAGACGGCGATTCTAACATTCCGCTTGTAAGCCCTGTGATTATTGCCGCGCTCGTGCGAATCATGAGACAGGCGGGTAAGAACAAGGCCCGGCCAGGATTCAGTAACCACGGGCCACGACGACGATGGATTCGCCGCAGACTAGATTCCAGGCTCTGCTCGAGCGTCACCAGAAGATCGTGTTCAAAGTGGCGCGAACGTACTGCCAGCATGCCGAGGACCGTCGCGACTTGGAGCAGGAGATCGTCGCCCAGCTCTGGCGGTCGTTCCCGCGCTACGACGAGGGGCGATCCTTCTCCACCTGGATGTACCGCATCGCTCTGAACATCGCGATCTCATTCGCCCGCAGCTCAGGACACCGGAAGAAGCATTCCGTATCCCTCGACGAGCGCGCCCTCGGGCCGACCGACGACTCCACCGCCGCCCACGAGCGGGACGATCTGGTGCAAACTCTGCACCACTTCATCGACCGGCTCGACGATCTGAACCGGGCGCTATTGCTGCTGTACCTCGATGAAAACAGCTACAACGAAATCGCCGAGGTTCTGGGCATCAGCGTCACTAACGTGGCGACGAAGATCAGCCGCCTGAAGCAACGACTCCGCAAGGAATTTACCCACACGAATCCCCACTGACCGGAGACGAGGACGATGGAGCTAGACGACCTGAAGGCCGCATGGCGGGAACTCGACCGGCGACTGGAATCGGTACTCGCACTCGATCGGCGTGTGTTGAGAGAATTGAAACTCGACAAGACTCGATCCGCGTTGCGCCGCCTGACCGGCCTGCTGGTGTTCGAACTCATCGCCGGCGTGCCGGCGGTGCTACTGTTGGGATCCTTCCTGGCCGAGCATTACGCCGCCGCGAGGTTCGTCGCCCCCGCCCTCCTGCTACACGCGGTCACACTGTTCACGATCCTGGCGAGCGTTCGGCAACTCGCGATGGTCGCCCGCATCGACTATTCGGCACCGATACTCACGATCCAGCACGCCCTCGCCGAATTAAGGGCGTCACGAATCCGCACCACCTATTGGATACTGGTGCTCGCGCCGCCCCTGTGGACGCCGCTCGCGATCGTCAGCGCGAAAGGCCTGTTCGGTTTCGACGTTTACCGCGAGTTCGGACCCCTGTGGGTGACGTTGAACCTCGGCGTCTGTCTAGCACCCATCCCCCTGGCGATCTGGGTCGCCCGCCGCTACGCCGGAAGCTTCCACAGTTCGCGAATCCTCGAGTACTTGGCGGACATCATCGCCGGCCGCAGTCTCGCCACGGCAAGGAGTCTCCTCGAAGAGATCGCGAAGTTCGAGGAAGAGCGCTGAGGATCGACCGAAGTCATCGAGGTATCGTGTCGCTCGACACTCGAGCGTCACGACTCGGAATCGCATCTGATTCGGGCTGGCAGAGCAAGTCCCTCCGCACGGCAACGCCTTCGACGAGCACGTCGGTTGCCATCGAAGCCTGATGCGCGAGTTTTGAAGTTGCGCGTCGGGGTCGTTGCTCGCATTCCGGAGCGGCGATGCGTAAGCACGCCGGTGAGTGGCACTTACATATGGCTGGCGACCACCGAAAAATAAGGACTTATGTCGAATTCCCGACCGAGGAATAAGGACTTACGTCGCGGAACTGCCCTCATGGAAGTGCCATTCAGCACGCCGGTGCAGGCCCGCGCTGATCGTCCCCTCTCCGAGGACGATGCGGGTTGATTGCTCGGACCTAGCCGACTTTCCGGGCCGGCCCTGCACCGGCGTGCTTACGCATCGCCGCTCCGAAATGCGCGCACCCGCCTCGCCGTACCACGACGCGCAACTCCAAAATGCGCGAGCGGGGGAGAAGGGCCACGCACGAGAGAGTGTGAGCCTCCCTCGCTAGGGCGGCAGGCTAGATCCCCCGTTGCCAGATGTATCATCCCTGGTCGCGTGGAGTATATCACACGCCGTACAGCGGCGAGAGCTTGTCGCGCAGGTAACGCATGAGCGGTGCGTGGGCGAGGGGCTTGCCGGTGACGTGCTGGCACAGTTCGCCCGCGCGATGGACTTGTCCCGGAGCGTGGATCTTCGTGTTGAGCCAGCCCTTGAGCCGGGCGAAGTGTCCCGCACGGAAGTCGTCTTCCAGGCCGGGCATCTCCTGGCGGGCCGTCTCCATGAACTGGGCGGCATAGAGGTTGCCGAGGGTGTAGGTGGCGAAGTAACCCATGCCGCCGAAGCTCCAGTGGATGTCCTGTAGGCAGCCCATCGCGTCGCTGGGAACCTTCAGGCCGAGGAGGTGCGAGAACTTGTCGTCCCACGCGCCCGGAACGTCGGCGACGGCGAGGTCGCCGCTGATGATGGCCTGCTCTAGCTCGAAGCGGAGGATGATGTGGAGGTTGTACGTCACCTCGTCGGCCTCGACGCGGATGAACGATGGCTGCACGTCGTTGATGGCGAACATCCACTCGTCGAGCGAGACGCCGCGCAGCGCCTGCGGGAAGGTCTGCTTCGCGCGAGGGAAGAAGTGTTCCCAGAACGGTCGGCATCGCCCGACCTGATTCTCCCACAGGCGCGACTGGGACTCGTGGATGCCCAAGGAGCAGTAGGTTCCTCGAGGGGTCGCCGCGTGTTCGGCGGGGAGACCTTGCTCGTAGAGGGCATGGCCCGCTTCGTGGAGGATGCCGAAGAACGCCTGGTTGAAGTGGTTCGCTGCGTAGCGCGTCGTGATCCGGCAATCGCCGGGGCCGAACCCGCTACAAAACGGGTGAGCCGACTCGTCGAGCCGGCCCGCGTCGAAGTCGAAGCCGATCGCCGAGGCTGCGGCCTCGCCGAAGAGCTTTTGTCGATCGACCGGATAGTCGCGTTGGACGATCTCGCGATTGGGCGACTTCCCCGATGCGGCGATGGACGCGAGTAGGGGCACCAGCTCGGCGCGGAGCGCGGCGAAGACGTGGGTGATCTCCGCAGTTGTCGCGGCGGGTTCGTACTCGTCGAGCAGCGCGTCGTAGCGGCAACCGCCGTGGCCGATCGCGTCGGCCTTCTCGCGCAGCAGGGCGACGAGCCTTTCGAGGTTGGGACGAAACAGGGCGAAATCGCTCGCTTTCTTCGCATCGCGCCACACGCCCTGCGCCAGGGTCGCCTCTCGCGCCAGCGCCCCGACGAGTGTCGCGGGCAGCTTGACCGCGCGGTCGTAATTGCGCCGAATCTCGCGGACGTTGACGGCGGCATCACTGACGGGGTCGGCGAGCAGCGACGACGACTCGACTACGGCGAGCAGGTCGCCGACCTTCGGGTCCGTCGCCATCTCGTGCCCCAGTCGGGCGAGCAGGCCCATTTGCTCGCCGCGCCACGCCGAGCCGTTGCGGGGCATGTACGTCGATTCGTCCCAGCCGAGGGCCGATCCGCACGACGCGAGGACGCCCGCCTCGCGGACACGATGGAGGAGGTCGGAATATGCCTGCTGAACGCGCGCTGCCATGATTGTTCCTGACTGAGACGGAGCTATACTTTCGCAGATTTCTGGCGGCTCACGCAGCCATATCTCCCCAGGATTTTAGGGTTTCGACCATTTGTTGCAACGCCGCCTGATCAGCGGAGTCGGTGTCAAATGCGGTATCGAGGGTCACGCTGCGCGGCACCTGA
>JANXSH010000829.1 GCA_025356615.1 Planctomycetia bacterium
CCTCATCGACCATGTGGGCGGCAAGGCCGACCTCCAGGCCCGCATCCTGCGGGCGATCGGCGACGCCGAGGCGCGCTTCCGCGAAGACCGCCTCCGCATGCTCCGCGCCGTCCGCATGGCGGCGCGCTTCGACCTGGAAATCGACCCCGCCACCGGCGTCGCCATCGCCCGGATGGCCCCCCAACTCAGCGACGGCGTCAGCGCCGAGCGCATCGCCGACGAACTCCGCAAGATGCTCGTCGATCCCCACCGCGCCCGCGCCCTGCACCTTTTCATGGACCTCGGCCTTGCCGCTGTCGTCCTGCCCGAACTAGGGGCGAAGCACGGCCTCGCCGTCGTCGAACGACTCGGCGAAACGACTTCGTTTCCTCTGGCGTTCGCGGCTCTCCTCCACCCCGTTGGCCGGCGCATCGCCGGGGACATCTCGCTACGGCTCAAGCTTTCCTCAGAGGAGCGCGAGCGGATCGAGTGGCTCGTCGAGAACCGTCGCACCCTGGCGGACTCCCGCGCCATGCGACCGGCTCGCCTCAAGCCGCTGCTGGTCCACCCCGGAATCGACGATCTCATGGCGATGCACCGCGCCGAAGGTCGCGACCTCGACGCCCTCGACCACGCGGTCACGCTTCGCCGATCGTGGGGCGAGGCCGGCGAATTGAACCCGGCCCCGCTCATCACGGGGAACGACTTGCTCGCCCTCGGATTGCCGCAGGGGCCGATGTACAAGACTCTGCTCCAACGTGTTCGCGATGCGCAACTCGATGGCGAGATCGCCACACACGAGGAGGCCATCGGCTTCGTACAAGCAGTCGTGCGGGGAGATAAATCCGCATGAGGCTCGTTGACTGATCCCAATCTTTGCTCTTGAAACGGGTGCTGACTCGAGAATCCATCCCACCCTACTCCTCGTCTACTCTGGTGAGGGAAGGTGAGCCACGAACGGCCTCGAGCCGAACGAAGGAGTCCACCCATGCTGTGCCGATCGACGGCCGCGATCACCATCCTCGCCGCCTGTTTGGGCTTCGCTCCCGCGCCGGTTTTCAAGGCGCGCCCGGACTCCAAAGGCTTGCTGAAGCAGATGCAGGGCACCTGGGAATTGAGCGTCACCGTTGGCCCAGGCGTTCGGCGATCGACCCTGGTCCGCATCCGGGACAACTCCTGGACGTATGTCTTCGTGACCAACGGGGTCGAGTCCGAGGGAACGCCGACGGAGATCACTCTGGGCAAGGATCGCACCCTCACAACGCTCGACCTCAGCCTGAAAAACCCCGATCCCGGCGTTCCATTCGTGCTTCGGGGCATCCTCGAGATCGAGGATAAGCTGCTATCGGTCTGCTACTCTCCCGCCAAGAACGCCAAGCGGCCCACGGTCTTTTCGGAAACCAAGATGCAGGTCGAGACACTGCGCGAGGAAATCGATTCCCCCGTCACCATGACCCTTCGGAAGCTCGAGTGACAAGACCTCCGAGCAACCTCCACTTCAGAGCGTTCCAAAGGGGATGACCGCGAGATTCTGGCCCTCTTCGATTCGCGCAATCTCTCGCCGAGGCTGATTCGTCTTGTCTAGGGATCATTGTTTCGCCGTGGCTATCTCGTCGGGCGATGTGTATCATTCGGGTGTCGTTGGACCAACGTCCAAGCCCGACGATGGTTTTCTCTACAACGGCGATTACGGTATCGAGGCATAGCAACGAGGTGCATCGAATGCGCATGCAGAGTTTTTTGCCGGCCCTTCTCGTAGGGCTGGCTCTGACGGGGCTGGCCCTGGTGCCGGGACACGTCACGGGCGAGACGAAGGACAAGATCGACACTGCCCAGGTCGATAAACTGGTCGAGCAACTCGGCAGCGACACGTTTGCCGAGCGAGAGGCGGCGACGGCCGCCCTCGCGAAGATCGGGATGCCCGCGCTTGCTTCTCTTCGCAAGGCGATCACCAGCAAGGACAACGAGGTCCGCAAACGCGCGAAGGATCTCCTCACGAAGCTCGAAAAGGAAGTCGCCTCTGCCGAGGTTCTGACTCCGACGAAAGTCCACCTCGTCTACAAGGACACACCGCTGAAGGAAGCCCTGGAAGACCTGAAGAAGCAGACCGGCGCGGTGATCGTCCTGCACGACCCGGACAAGAAGCTCGAGAAGACCAAAGTCACCCTCGACACCGGCAAGACGACCTTCTGGGACGCCCTGGAGAAGTTCTGCGACGCCGCAGGCGTGGTCGAAGGCGACCCCAACACCATCGGCGCTCCCGTCGGCCCTGGTGGCCCTGGTGGCGGTCCTGCGATTGGCATCGTCCCGGCACCGCCGGGCATAAAGATCCAACCGGCTCCTGCACAGGCTCAGCCCGTGCGTCCGATCCGAGTGCCTGTCAAGCCGATCGAGAAGAAGGTCGCCGACCCCGACACCCCGGCGTCCTGCGATGACGCCGCGCAGAAGGTGGCCGAGGAGCAGGCGGTCAAAGCGAAGCAAGCAGCTGAGGCCAAGGCCAAGGAAGCGGAAGACGCCAAAGCCGTTGCTCGAGCCGAGGCTCAGAAGGCAGCCAAGGCCAAGGCCATCGCTCAACAGGCCATCCAGATCCAGATCCAGATCGGCGGCGGCATCGCAATGCCGGGCGGTCCCGGTGGGTTCGGGATGCCCGGTCGTCCGTGGATGACAGTCCACCCCGGTCAGATCACGCTGATCCCCGGCAAGCGGCCGAAGGTGCCGACCGACACCACCTCGTCGATCCGCGTCCGCATCGGCGACAAGACCAAGATCCCCGCCGCGCCCAACGCCAAGGAATTCAACCTCGTCCTCGAGGTCTCCCCGGAGCCGCGCGTCCGGTGGCAGTCCCTGATCGGGATCACGATCGACAAGGCGATCGATGACAACGATGTCCAATTGAAACAGTTCGCCCCCAAGGCCAACCCCAACGGTGGCGGCGTGGGCGGCGCTCCCGGCGCGGGCGGCGGCGTCATCATTATCAATGGCGGGGTCGTGAACATAGCCATGCCTGTCATGGGCGGTCCCGGCGGGATGTGGAACCAAGGCAACTCGAACGGGATGCACCACTACGTCCCGGTGAAACTCGAAAAGGGAGCCAAGGCGTCGAAGTCGCTGAAGGAACTCACCGGCACGATCGCGGCCTACGTCCAGACCCCCGCCGAGGCGATGATGTCGATCGACAACTTGAGCAAGGCGAAGGGCAAGGGGGTCAAGGGGAAGAACGGCACCGGCGAACTCGAGGTCGGCTCGTACACCAAGAACGACGACGGCACGGTCACGATCGAATTCACCTTCATCCAGCCCGAGAACGTCATCCCCGAGACGCAGGTCGATAACCCGGTCGGCATGCCCGCGATGCCCCCCATGATCGCTCCGATCCGTATCCGCCCCGCCATCGTGCCGAACGGCGCGGGGGCAGCGCCCGCGCAGGGCGGGGCGGCGCGCGCCGTCCGTGTGGTCGCGGTTGCCGAGAAGGTCGCCCCCCAGCAGGTCGCCCCGGCTCCGGCCATCGCCCCGGCGCTACCGCCCGTCATCCTCCAGGCTCCCGGCGGGGTCGGCATCGCGATGCCGATGATGAACTACAGGCCCTTCGGCCTGACCCTCCGCGACGACAAGGACAACGTCCTGCCCGCGAATATCCAGGGCGATTTTCGCAAGGGCCGGGGCTTCGGCGCTCCGGGCACCAAGATGTCGTTCATCGCGGTCTATCGCCCCGCCAAGGGTGCGGTCGCCGAGCCTGCCAAGTTGGTGTTCACCGGCCGCAAGACGGCGGCGGTCAACATCCCCTTCACGCTGAAGAACGTCCCGCTCGAGTGATCGAGCGGTAACACGATGCTCCGAAGGAGGGCGGGCCGGAAGGATATTCGGTCCGCCCCCTCTTTTTACCTCGCCCCGATCTCCTCGAACGTCACGTTCCCGATCGGGTACTCGAGCCAGTCCTTAAAGTCGAAGTACCACCACTCCGCCGAGTAGACCGTGAAGCCCTCCGCCCCCATCTCGCGGCGCAGCAAGTCGCGGCGCCAGCGCTGGAGCGAGGTGCCGCCCGGATAGTCCGGGTAGGAGCAGTCCGACATCTCGTCGTACCCGCCGACCATCTCGATTCTTGGCGTCTCCCAATCTTCGATCAGCAATGCCGGGACGCGACAGAACTCGGCCTGGATGTGCGTCACAAGTGTGCAGCCATTGGCCAGGGCAATGGCCGCAATCTGCATATCGTAGGGGCCGATCGGGGTGCCGAGAGATTCCAGGTGCGTGCGGATAGTCACGAAGGAATCGACCGCAGCGTCGTCGATTGGGAGGCTGGGATAGGGGCTGAGCAGGGCATCGACGGCCGCCCGATTGGGCAGCCGATTTCGCACTGCGGGCGCAACCATACCGCAACTCGGCCACGATCACCGAACAGACACGCAAGTCAGCGCTCGATGCTGCCCGGAACCGTGCTGCGACCTGCGGTTTGGTTCCCCGGAGCAACGCCACCCAGACGTTGGAGTCGAGGAGGTAGGTCATTCTAACTCCACGGGAGGCGGCAGAGGCGGTTGTGGGTGGACGATAAACGTTTCGTCGTCGATGGAGCCGAGAAGGTCGAAATAGCTCGGCGGCAGCGGAGCAGTATCGGCCGACGACTTCGGGTGGACGACCACCACAACCTCGAACTCTGTGTCCGGCTGGCCGAGCGGAATGCGCATGGACAATGCACCGTCGCGGCCGGTGCGTTCGCGGGTTCGAAATGTGTGCATGGCTTCTTCTCGTCGAATTCGGATTACTGGTTAGCCCAATGGTCCTTAACGAAATAGCTATCAGCCAACTCCGAAGCCGGTCACCGACCGCAATTCGTCAGGCTGAAAGCCGAGCACGATGTCCCGACGGGGGATGCCGGCCGCGACCAGTTCCTCGCCGAGCCGGGCGTCCGTGCCGTTGTGTTCGATCCACACCTTGCCGTCGCGAATGTCGATGTGGATGATGGAGCCGTGGACGCGGCGGTCGCCAGCCCAGCCTACCTGTAGCACTTCGTAGTGGTCGTGTTCGCGATCCACGACGGCTTCCGTGCGGATATCGCCATACGCCGGCTTGTAGCTGGCATACTCCTCGATCAGACGGCATACGATCGAGCGATAGCGGTCTAGTTGATCCATCGTACCACCTTCTGTTCGTGTGGGTCGAACACCAGGACACGCAAACGCACCTCAGCGGCTACCAACTGCCCCAGAGGCTCCGACAAAATGGAGTCATACACGCGCGTGGACACAGCAAGAAAAAGCGATCGCTCAGGCTCTTCCTGAGAGAGAAGGGTCCGGTAGACCACGAACTGACCAATCGCTTCCTGGAGGTCACGCACGGGAGAATCGGCCACGAAACTCGCGATCTCGACGGCGATGCGTTCACTTCCCCGCACCGCGCCGATGGTCCCGCGCTCCGCGCCCAGATCGATGAACAGCCGACGATCACCAAAGCGGATCAACAGAGGATCGTGCGTGATCGTCCAGCCGTCATCTTGCAATGCTTGGACGACTGCGCTGTGGTGGATATTTCTCGCAGGCAATTGGGCCTCCTGTCACGGACCCGCTGGTATCCTGTCGGCTATTGAATCCCTTGCCGATCGCCCTGTCAAGCACCTTCACGATGTTTGGTTCTAGGCCATTCTTGCTGACGCCGGGAGCGAAACGGCCCTCGACTGTCCTGTTCTATGAGGGAGATCCGAATGCCCGTTCCTCATTAATCAGAAGGCTCAGCACCCCGCCCTGTTATTACTTCGCCCCGATCTCCTCGAACGTCACGTTCCCGATCGGGTACTTGCGCCAGTCCTTGTAGTCGAAGTGCCACCACTCCGCCGAGTAGACCGCGAAGCCCTCCGCCTCCATCTCGCGGCGCAGCAGGTCGCGGTGCCAGCGCTGGAGCGAGGTGCCGCCCGGATAGTCCGGGTAGGAGCGGTCCGACATCTCGTCGTAGCCGCCGACCATCTCGATCGGCTTGCCGGTCTTCCGGTCGTAGAGCGTCAGGTCGACCGCGCAGCCCCGGTTGTGCCTCGACCCCTGCTCCGGGTCGGCGACGAAGACGCGCAGGTGTTTGGGCGTCGCCTCCCAGAACATCTTCGTCACGCTCCAGGGCCGATAGCCGTCGTGGACCATCAGCCCGAAGCCTTGCTTCGCCAGGCGTGCATGGACGCGGACCATCGCCTCGGCGGCAGGCTTCTGCAAGAACGCCTTCGGCGAGGCGTAGAACGGGATGCTCAAGAAGTTGTTCGTGGTCGCGTAGCGCACGTCGAGCTTGACCGTCGGCTCGAGTTTCACGAGTTCGACCAGCTCGTTCTTGCGGAACAGGGTGCCGCGCTCCTCCGGTGGGGTCGCCTTCGCTGCTTCCTTGCGCAACTCGTCGAGTGGCCGAATCGGTTTGATGCGGAAGGTGCTGCCGTCTTCGCCGTCCAGCGCCCGGCGCTCGAACTTCACACTCGCCGCCTCGACCTCGACGGCCCTGCCCGTCTTGTCTCGGCGGAAGCGGAGTTTCTCGCCAGGGTAGAGGCCGAAATCGGCAGGGAAGAGATACACGTCCTCCGACTCGCGCTCCAGCGGGTAGTCGAAGAACCACTCGATGAGCGCGTGGAGCTTGCCGTCCTTCTCGTGGATGTACAGGACGTTGTGGTCCCAGCCGTACTCGCCGATCAGGCCGCGCCAGGTCGCCGGGATCGGCTCCGGCTTCTTCACCGGCATGAGGACGTATTCGTCCTTGCCCAGGATGAAACCCTTGTCGCTCGGCTCCAGCTTCATCCCCTGCCCGAGGCGGTCGTCGGCGACGAGCGATTTGCCGTGAAGGCGCATCTCGACCCGAAATCCGCCCTTCGCCGGGTGGAAATACAGTCTCCCCGCGCTCGCCCGTAGGTCGAAAGCGTTCTTGGCCGAGGTGTAACGCCCCGCCTTGGTGAGCATCTCCGGGGGCACAGAACTCGTGCGGGCGATCACCGGCATCGGTTTCTTCGCCTTGACCGCGATCATGTGTTCGAGCGCGAGGTCGGCGATCTTCGTCGAGACGGCGTTGGCGCAGTCGCACGACGTGATGACGACGACGCCGAGCTTGTCGTCGGGGAGCATCGACAGGTCGGTCGCGAAGCCGTAGATCGCCCCGTTGTGCCCGACCCGCCGCCGGCCGTTCCACGACGACACCGAGAACCCCAGGCCGAAGCCCTCCTTCGTCCCGGCGGGGACGAACTGCGGCCGCCACATCGCCTCGAGCGTCTTCTTCTCGAGGATGACCTTCTCGCCCGACTTGCCGCCCGCGAACAGTACCGAGGCGAATCGCCCGAGGTCGAGGACCGTCGAAACCATGCACCCCGCCGGCGCGGTGCCCAGCTCGAACGTCGGCGCGGGGAACTCCTTGCCGTGGAGCGTCCACATGATCGCCTTCGCCACCCGATCGCGGGTCGCGACCGTCGGCGCGAAGTTCGACGACTCCATCCCCATCGGCACCAGCAAATCACGCCGGAGGTAGCCGACGAATGGCTCCTTTCGAACCACCTCCAACACTCGGCCCACGACGGAGACGCCAGCGTTGCTGTACTTCGTCTTCGAGCCTGGTTCGTGGAGCAGGGTCGTCGTGTTCAGGCTCAGGATGGTCTTCTCGAGCGACGGCTCCTTCGGGTCGAAGTAACTCCCGACCGGCGACTCGAAGGAGCCCCGAGCGGTGGGCCATCAGGTGGCGCAAGGTGATCGGCTTCTTAAAGGGGTTCTTCGGCCGGAAGTCCGGCAGGTAGCGCGTCACCGGGGCGTCGAGGTCCAGTCGGCCCTTCTCGACGAGCCGCAGGACGGCGATG
>JANXSH010000868.1 GCA_025356615.1 Planctomycetia bacterium
GGGAGAAATGCCTCCTCTGATCGCTTAAGTTGTGCGCATGGGGCCGGATTCGGATTGGTCGAAGCGGGAGTGTTGTTGCAAGATTGCCATGTCCCTGGCCTCCACATCGAATTTATTCTCCCTAGCATACTACTGGACGAAAGGCCACATTGCAAGAGACGATGAGTGCCAGCGGTCACTCGAATGCCAGAAACCGAGTGTTCCGCACAGTAGGATGAATCGCCCATCCAATGGGTCGTCGCGCAGGAACGACTAACCCAGAAGGATTCGCGTCGGCACAGGCAAATCGCGTCATCTCGGATGTACTCGCCTTCTCAATTCTCGACTGGCGGCGCGGTCGAGATCAACCCCGCCAGCGCCTCGAGGGCCGCCGGCGCGTCGGGGCCGTCGGCCTCCAGCGTGAGTTCACTGCCGACCTCGGCGGAGAGGGTCATCCAGTCCCAAATGCTCTTGCCGTTGACGGAGTTGCCGTTGCCATTGTGGGTCACAGTGACATCGGTCTGGAATCGTCCGGCCAGTTCCACGAAGGCGGCGATGGGGCGCATGTGCATCCCCTGTGGATTGACGACGATCACTCTGCGCTGCATGGGGGCACCGTTCATGGGGCGGGGTCCGGAGCGCGATGTCGGAAGCAACCGGGGAGAGGACGGTACTTCAACGGGTTATCGATCGAGTCGATCGAGTAGGGTGGAAATCTCGTCGCGCGTCGTGGCGGCCCGCAGGGCGCGGACGAATGCCTCGTCGCGGAGAGAACGGCTGACGTTTTCGAGTGCCCGGAGGTGGTCGCCGGGGCGGTCCTGGGGCGAGATCAGGAGGACGAAGATGTAGACCGGCTCGCCGTCGAGGCTGTCGAAGGCGACGCCGTTGGGCGAAACCGCGAGCGTCCCCACGAGCTTCTCGACGCTCGTGTGTTTCGTGTGCGGGATCGCGACACCCCGACCGATCCCCGTCGAGCCGAGCAACTCTCGGCGCAGGATGGCCCGCGTGATGTCTTCCAGATCAGCGCCTCGGAACTGGCCGGCGTCTCGCAGACTCTCGACCATGGCGCGAATAACGCCTTCTTTGGTCGTGGCTGTCAGCGACGGCAAGATGGCCGGGCGCACTACGAATTCAGACATGCGCATGGCACAGGTTCTCCGCTCACTCCTCGGGGGCTACGTCGCCGGGGCCGCCTGCCACATCGCCGATCGAGGGTGTCCGGCGATGGTCTTGGATCTTTTCCTTGTAGCGGCGGAGTTGGGCTTGCACCTTGTGCAAGGCCGCATCGACCGCCGCCATCACGTCGTGATGGCTTTCTTGGGCGACGAAATCGTGCTTGTGCTCGGCCTGGACGAGGAACTCGACCTTGGCCTTGTCCTCCTCGGACTTCTTGAGATCGACCGTGACCTCGATCATGGTCAGTCGATCGAAGATGTGGAGGAGTTTGAGGGCTTTCTCTCGAATGATGGCCTGGTTTGCTTCACTGAGGTGCCCGTGGCGGTTGGATATCTTGACTTGCACGTCTTCGCTCCCTGTTGACCATTCGCGTCGCCCGTCCAGGCCATTCGTCCGCGAATGGGGCGATGCGAGTCCGCCGGATGGACTGTGGGCGAACCGGCGATACGATTCTTTACGAAGGAATCTTATCCCAATCTCCCCCCATGTGCAATGGGCTGGAGGGCGATCTGGAGAAGATTCCTTTCTCGGGGTCTCGCAGGGAAGGGATTGCTCGGCGTGAAAAAGAGGACTTGGCAGGGGCGAAATTCGATTCGCCCGAGCCTTCGGCCTGATAATTCCGTCCTGCGATTGTCCAGACTCATCGAACAGGACTGGTCTACGCTACGGTATTGCAACAAGCGGGAATAGGAACGATTCGCGGAATGTAGGTATAATGGGATCTTTGCGACCGGGTGAGACATCGAGATGTCCATGCACGAACAATTCCTCGCGGACTTGCTGCTGACTCCGGACGACCGGATGCTCCGGGGTGTCTACGCGGACTGGTGCGAGGACAACGACCTGCCGGAGTTCGCCGAGTGCCTGCGCTGGATGGCGGCACAGAACAAGCGCCCGCTGCGTGGCTCGGCGGGGACCGGCACTTGGTTCGACGCCGATACCATCGTGGCGGGGCTGGGGGACGAGGAGTCCGACTTGCCGGACGCATTGTTTCGGCGGATTGAGGGCGGGGTCGAATTCCGCAACCACCGGAGGTTCGACAGCCTCCCCGACGCCGAGTGCGCCGTCCTGGCCGCCTGGGGAAAGGCACGGAAAGCGGGGTGGATACCCGATGAATGAGGCACTCACCTTAACCGCCCTGTATGCCGAACTGGAGGCGAACCCAGACGACACGTTGACGCTGCTCGCGCTGGCGGACTGGTTCGAGGAGAATGACCAGGGCAAGCCCGCGGAGTGCGTCCGCTGGCTCGCCGAGATGGGCAAGGTGCCCTTCCGCTACACGAGCGACGCCGAGGTCATCCACCACTACGAAGGCTGGAAGGACGGCTGGTATTGGTGGACGACCGCCGCCGCGAGGCGGGGATGGGGCTACCCGACGGCGTGCCGCCTGCCGCGCGCCCTGTGGGGGCGAATGGTCCACACGTTCGACTACCCTCCCCTGGTGTTCAAGGAGTATCCGACCGTTCGCGGGGCCATCGAGGCGGTCATCGCCGCCTGGACGCGCCGGCCCCCGAAGCCGCCGCAGAGGAAGGGGGAGTGAGGGTCGGCCTCAGCTCACCTTCTCGACGCACGAATGCCCTACTCACTGTCTTCGGCGATTACCTTCTGCCGCTCACGGACGGCCGACTCCGTCCCCGGCTGATTCATCCAGGCGAAGACGGCATCGAAGACATCCTCGATCTCGACGAGGCCGCTGAACGATCTCACTTTGATGCGTGCCTTACAATGGGGACAGTCGGCGTAGATGTCGAACGGTGAGACTCCGAAGGTTTGTCCGCAGTGCAGCACGTCCCGCGAGAGGGGGAGAGCCTGGATCGCTTCGATGAGGTTCGCATTTGGAAGGTATTCCATGATCGTCTCCATCTTTGACTCCAGGGCGTTAACACGCCCCGCTCGCCTTCTCGATCCACAGAGTGAGTTCCTTTCCCTCGATCTTGACCTTCGCGCTGTTGCCCCCCAACCCTGGCGTCGTCCTCCAGGCGACGGCGAGCGTCTCGCCGGCGATGTAGTCGCGATGCTCGTCGATCGCCTGTTGGAGCGTCGCGTCCTCGGTGAGGAGGCACAGGATGATGTGATCCTCCATGTTCAAGGCGGCGGCCTTGCGCAGGTCGTTGATCTGGCGGATGATGTCGCGCGCCATGCCCTCGCGGGCCAGTTCCGGCGTGATGCATGCGTCTAGCGCGACCTGCGTCGCGCCGTCGGCGATGCCACTCCAGCCCTTCGGCGCGCCGTAGGTCACGAGGATGTCGGCCGGGTCGTATGTGAAATCGCCCAGCGTGAACGGCGTCCTCGCCTGCATCAGGCGCGACAGCTCGGCGCTCGGCGTCGTCCCCAGAGTAGCCTGGGCGTCGGCGATGCGGGCGGCGAACTTCTGGTTGAAGGTGCGAGGGTTGGGATGGAAGCTCGCCGTGAGCAAATCGCCTTCATGCAGCGTGACGCGCTTGACGTTCAGTTCCTCCTGGATCGTCTCGGCGAAATGTTCGACGGCCCGCCGGTCGGCGTCGTTGCCGGGCCGCACACGCAACTCGGCGAGCGGCTGGCGGACCTTGATCTTGACCGCGTTGCGCGCCGCCGAGCCGAGAGTCACCAGGCGCTGGACGGCCTCCATGTCGGCGCTGAGTTGGTCGTCGAGGAGCGTGGCATCGGCGACCGGGTAGTCGCACAGATGCACGCTCGCGGGGACGTTCCCCCCCATGCCCTTGACGACGAGGTTCTGATACAGCGTCTCGCTGAAGAACGGGACGATCGGCGCGCACAGCTTCGTCAGCGTGACGAGGACGGCGTAGAGCGTCTGGTACGCGGCGGTCTTGTCCTCGTCGCGCTCGTGCTTCTGGAAGCGCGGGCGGTTGCGGCGGATGTACCAGTTCGACAGCCGGTCATCGACGAAGCGCTCGGCCTCCAGGCAGAAACCCTGGAGGTCGTAGCCCTCGAACGCGGCGCGGGAGGTCGTGATGAGTTTCTGCAAGTCCGCGAGGATCCACCGATCGATCGCGGGCCGATCGGCGACGGGGACCGGCGGCGCGGCGGGGTCGAACTCGTCGAGTCGGGCGTAGTTGCAGAAGAAGGCGTAGCTGTTGAGCAACTTCAGGTGAAAGCGCGCTCGCACCTCGTCGGCCGGGCCGGGGCCGACGTTGAGGTTCACCGCCGGGTTCTGGCGGCAATACATCCAGCGGATCACGTCCGCGCCGATGGCCTCGTACTTGCCGACCAGCACGTCCGCGGGCTTGCCTTCCACGACCGCCTTGCCGTCCGAGAGCGACTGATAATCCGTCGGCAGCCCCCCCTTGTCCATCGGCTTCTTCGCCTGCTCCTCGCGGGTGAGCTTCGGAACGCGCGGCGTGAACATTTCGTAGCCGCTATCCGCCGCGCCGTTGAACTCGATCGAGTTGCCGAGGCTCTTGTGCATCTCCTTGCCGCTCTGGTCGCGAACGAGGGCGTGACCCAGCAGCGTCTTGAACGGCGCGCGGCCCTCGAGCATGGCGCTCATCGCGAGGATGGCGTAGAACCAGTTGCGGAACTGGCCGGGGAAGCATTCCGTGATGAGGTCGGCGGGGAACCACTTGGCCCACTCGGCCCGGTCGCGCTCGTAGCCCAGCGTCGAGTACGGCACGATGCCCGCGTCGAGCCAGGGGTTGCCCACGTCCGGGATGCGGCTCATGAGGTTGCCGGTCTTCGGGTTGCGGATCTTGACGAGGTCGATCCACGGGCGATGCGGCGTGTGCCCCTCGAACTGGTCCCAGCCCTCGACGGCGCGCGACTTCAGTTCCTCGTGGCTGCCCATCACCTCGAAATCGCCCGTGTCGGGATCGACCCAGATGGGTAGCGCCAGCCCCCAGTATCGCTTCTTGGAGATCATCCAGTCGCCCATGTTGCGCAGCCAGTCCATCTCGCGCGCCTTGCCGTTGATCTCGGCGGGAAGGAACGTGATCTCGTCGAGCGTCTTCATGATCTCGTCGCGCCAGTCCATCTTGATGAACCACTCATCGACGGGCCGGAAGACCAGCTCGACGCCGGTCCGCCAGCAGTGCGGGTAGACGTGCGGGTACTCCTCGACGGCGACGAGGAAGCCGTCGCGCTTCAATTCCGCGAAGACCATCTCGGCGGTGCTTCGCTCCGTCGCATCGAGGCCGGTGAACACGCCGAAGCCGGGCAGGAACTTCGCCTCGTCGTCGAGCGGCGCGATGTCCACGAGGTGGTGCAGCTTGCCGAGCTTGTGGTCGATGTCGCCACAGCCCGGCGCGATGTGGACGATGCCGGTGCCCTCCCCGGCGACGACGTTCGGCTTGCCCTCGCCGTCCTTGCCGCCGTCGATGACGCGGTGGCACTGCGCGGCGCTCCGGTCCGCGCGATCGGTGTCTACGGGCCAGCCGCCCATCGACTGCTGCGCGGGGAGGTCGTCGAACGGGCCGACGTACTCGAGGCCGACGAGTGCCGAGCCGGGTTGGGTCTCCTCGACGGTGTACCCGCCCTGTTCCTTGAAGATTTGCGACAACGGCTTGAGTTTGCCGACACTCTTGGGCCAACTCCACTCGGGCTTGCCGAAGCCTTCTTTGAACTCCTTGCCGAGGCGCGGGTACTCCAGGTTCTCCTTGGCGAACCAGTACGCCGCCCCGTCCTTCGTCGCGCGGATCTTGACGTACTCCAGTTGCGGGTTCACCGCTGCGGCGACATTACTCGTCAGCGTCCAGGGCGTCGTCGTCCAGACGAGGAGGTATTCCTTATCGCGGCCCTTGAGCGGGAAGCGCACGAACGGCGCGGCGTGGACTGTCAGCCGACGGCCCTCGGCGACCTCCATCTGACTGTACGCCGATCCGCCCCGGCCCGACCACGGCATCACGTCACTGCCGCGATAGATCATTCCGCGCGTGTGACACTTCTTGAGGAAGTGCCAGATGGTGTAGTTGTTCTCGTCGGAGAGCGTGAAGTACGACTTGCGATCGCCGGGGGGCTTGGCCCAGTCCTCGTCGGTGCGGTCCCAGTCCATCCAGTAGCCCAGGCGGATCGACTGGTTGGTTTGGACGCGGGCGAAGCGATCGACGCGGTCTTTGCACGCCTGGACGAACTTGTCGATGCTGGCGGCGGGGTCGCCGGGGACGAGCAACTCGATCTCGCGCTTGGTCTTCAGGCCGAGTTCCTTCTCGACCTCGACCTCGACCCACAGCCCCTGACAGTCGAAGCCGTTCTGGTAGCGCTGGTGGCAGCCGAGCATGGCGTGATAGCGCTGGTAGGCGTCCTTGTAGGTCCGGCCCCAGGCGTGGTGGACGCCCATCGGGTTGTTGGCCGTGATCGGCCCGTCGAGGAAGGACCAGCGCGGCCCGCTCGCGTTCTTCTCGCGGAGCCGGTCGAACGCGCGGGTGTCGTCCCAGAATTGGAGGACCGCGCGTTCCTGGGCTGGGAAATCTACTTGCGTGTCCACCTTGTCGAACGGCATCGGCCTGTCCTCGTGATCGGAGTCAGAATCTCTATCATCATAGGAACTGAGCGAGAAGTCATCAGTCTCCCCCCATAACGACATGCCCCCACCTCAGCGAGGTTCATCATGCGATACGTCCTGCTCCCCCTAATCCTGTGCTTCGCGATCGCACAGGCTGACTCCCTCAAACCAAACACCCTCAGCCTCACCCTGCGTAGCAAGGTCGAGTCGTTCAAGGGGTCCGGCGAGTTCGACGAGGTGACGCTCCGCAAGGACTTCGGGGCCAAGAAGACGGCGGTCATCCTGTGCGACATCTGGGACAAGCACTGGTGCGAGGGCGCGACGAAGCGCTGCGACGTGCTGGCGAAGAAGGCCGAGACGGTGGTCGCCGCCCTCCGCAAGAAGGGCGTGACGGTGATCCACGCGCCGTCCGACACGATGGCCTTCTACAAGGACTCGCCCCAGCGCAAGGCCATCCTCGCGCTGCCGAAGGTGGACCCGCCCAAGAACCGCACGATCACCGAACCGGCACTGCCCATCGACGACAGCGATGGGGGTTGCGACGACGACCCGCCCGCGAAGAATTACCGCGCCTGGGGTCGGCAACACCCGGCGATCACGGTCGCCGAGGGGGACTTCGTCTCCGACGACGGGCGGGAGGTCTTCAACCTCCTGAAGAAGCGCGGCATCGAGAACCTGCTCGTCATGGGCGTGCACACGAACATGTGCGTCCTGAATCGCACCTTCGCGATCAAGCAGATGACGCGCTGGGGCATCCGCTGCGTCCTCGTCCGCGACCTGACCGACGCGATGTACAACCCGAAGATGCGCCCCAACGTCACGCACGACGCGGGGACGGAGCTGGTGATCGGGCACATCGAGAAGTGGTGGTGTCCGACTTGCTTGTCGGGCGATCTCCTGAAGTGATTGGGAACGTGTCGGCTTGCCCTATGAGGCGAGGGGCAAGAATGGCTCTCCCCATGCGCAAAATTTAAGGCGAATGGGGACTCTGCCGGTCCCCCTCGCCCCTGTACTCTGGGGAGAGGGGTTAGGGGTGAGGGGTTCTTTTAGGCTAGGACTCTCCCCCTCACCCCCGACCCCTCTCCCCCTGAGTACAGGGGGAGAGGGGAGGAATGCCTCCTCTGATCGCTTAAGTTGTGCGCATGGGGGCAAGAATGGCTCTCCCCCGCCGACCATGCCGGCGTCGCTGAAGGACTGACCCGTCTACACGGGATGGGCATGGTCCGGTTCTTCGTCCGCCCACGCCAGCAACTCGAATTTCTCTGGGTGTCCGAGGACCGATGCGGACACGGTGCCAGACATCTCGATGAGGTAGCGACCGCCGTCCCGTTCAGCGAATCGTACCCGGACATCCGACACCTCGTAACTTTCCCCGACATCGACCGCGAAGTACGGCTCTCCCGTGGCCTCGTCGTAGAACCCCGGCAGGATAAGCTCGATCCCGGTGTAGTTTGCCGCCTTCACGAATGGCAGCGGGGCACCGTCGGCAAACACCCCAATCCGCCCATAGAGAAACGTCGGGTCTTCGGGATCGTCGTTGATGCAGGCACCACTGAAGTTGAAGTCCCAACCCGGCCCCGACCAGCATTGTGTAATGCGCCGGAACGACCCGAAGTCGATGACGAACTCGAATCGCCCCAGCCGCATCCGGTTCGCCGCGACCATCGGTGTAATCCTCCGCAGGACCACGCATCGGTGGGAACTAATAGGGTCGTCTTGGTACAGCCGTCCATTTGCCTTTTCCCCGCACTTATACTGGACGCGGATGGCAATGGCCGGTGTGAGAAAGCCCGACGCGCCAGCGAGGGAGGGAAAGCACGGCTGAGGAAGTGCCTGTTTCCCTCGCTGGCGCGTCGGGCTTCCTTTCCTCCCGTGCCACTCTCAACCGCGCG